>NZ_JRMU01000001.1:0-230621 GCF_000758775.1 Actinomyces sp. S4-C9
AAACGTGCCCGAGAAGGGACTTGAACCCCCACGTCGCTAGGACACCAGAACCTAAATCTGGCGCGTCTACCAATTCCGCCACTCGGGCAACAGGAAAAAGCATACCAGGCGTGAGGCCAGACTCGTCAAATCAAGCCAACGTGATCTACACCCCGCAGCTTGCTCTTCCCACCGCGTCGTTCAAAGCGCGGCATTTCAGCCGCGCGAAGTCCGCGTTAACCCGCTGCCACAGCGGGTCTATCCAGGCGCTGCGTTCCATCAATAATCGACTGCGCAAGCACCCGATTACCGCGATAGAGCACCAGCGTCTGTCCCGGCGCAATACCGCGCACAGACTCCGCGAGCGTCACCCGCAACTCGTCTTCGAAACGCTCCAACCTCTGAACTGGAGCAGGCCTGCCATGCGCGCGCATCTGCGCGTAAAGACACTCGTCATTATCCGTACCGAGGGGCTGCGCTTGAGTTGTGCGCACGTCACCCTCATCGTCGCTAGCATCCCACGTCAAATCGGTAGTGATAACAACGTCTACACTTAGCAACTCAGACGGGCCCACCACTACCTGATTCACGTTCGGACGCGTTCCCAAAACGTAACGAGGACGTCCATCCACAGCCGGCCGATCAATACCAAGCCCCTTACGCTGGCCAACCGTGTACTCAAAGTAGCCACGGTGCTCACCGAGCACATTCCCGTCCGTATCCACAATCTCGCCCGTAGATTCACCAAGGCGACGGCGCAAAAATCCCTGCGTATCACCATCGGGAATGAAACAAATATCAAACGAGTCCGGCTTATTAGACACTCCCAGGCCGCGTGCCTGCGCTTCCGCCCTCACTGCCACCTTGGAAGGCATCTCCCCCAAGGGAAAGATGACGCGCGAGATCTCTTCTTCTCCCATCACTGCAAGAACGTAAGACTGATCCTTTGACACGTCCCGAGCCCGCAACAATTCATAGTGATCACCGCGCTTCTCCGCACGCGCATAGTGACCCGTCACAACCGCGTCGTAACCCCGCTCGCGGGCGCGGACCGTGAGCTCACGGAACTTCACAAACTCGTTGCAACGCACGCACGGGTTAGGTGTGCGGCCAATGCGGTATTGCTCTACGAAATCTGAAATCACGTTCTCTTCAAACTCGTCGGCCAGGTCCCAAACCTCGAACGGGATCCCCAGCAACTCGCACGTCCTTGCCGCATCCGCACGATCTTGCGGGTTAGCGCAACCACGCGAGCCAGCGCAGCTATCCCCCTCGGTTTTCAAAGCCATATGCACGCCGGTGACGTCATAGCCCGCTTCTACCGCACGCGCGGCAGCAACAGCCGAATCAACACCGCCAGAAAGCGCTGCAATAACCTTCATACGCGCCTACAAACCCTTCTGCCTCAGCGCAGCAAGCGCCTCGGGCACAACCTCATTAATGTCACCCACAACACCGAAATCGGCAATCTCGAAAATCGGAGCATCCGGATCATCACAGACCGCCACGATATGACGGGATGCCTGGATACCGCACGCGTGGTGCACCGCACCGGAAACACCAAGGCCGATGTACAAGTTAGGAGCAACGCTCACGCCTGTTTGACCAATCTGCGTGGAGCGATCGATCCACCCTTCATCCGCCGCCACGCGGGTGGAACCCACCGCCGCGTCAAGTGCATCCGCAAGCTCATTCACCAGCGAGAAATCACCGTCTGTGCCGCGACCGCCACAAACCACAATCGGGGCCTCTGTCAAAGACACGCGTCCCTGGCCGCCCTCTTCAATCGAATCCACGACCTTAACGCCAACAGCAGGCTGTGAGTACGCGACCTTGATAGGAACAATTTCAGGTTCAGTGGCAGTGCCAACTTCCTGGGCCTCCACCGCGGACGGGCGCAAACCGATAACAGGAGTGCCTCGCGTAACCTTGAACTTCGTAGACCACGTGCCGGCCAGGACGCTCTTTTGCGCCTCAATCTGACCATCCACAATGCCGCAAGATGTCACGTCTACAACCGCGCCCGATCCCAAGCGAACCGCTAGAGCTGCCGCTACTTCCCGGCCGCGATAATTCGAAACGTTGAGCACCGCAGCGTACTGGGCCTCCTGGCGCGCCACCTCAAACGCTGCATCCGTCACAACTGCTGCTACGCGCGGCGAAAAGCCCTCCAAATCAGGGGTAAAGACGCGCGCCACGCCATACTTACCAAGCTCGGACAGCTGCGGAGCAGGATTGAGCGCAATCGCGTCAATACGACCAGAAGTGAGCGAACCCGCCAACGTAAGCAACTGCTTAGACGGTTCCGTCAGTACAAAACCCTCATCGATGTTCCCCGTATGATCCGTGATCACCAGGATCGGAGCTGAAATCTTCTCCACTACTTCAACACCTTCTCAATGTACTCAGCCAGCTTTAGGCCGCCACCTACGCCAGACACAACCTCGCCGGCCGCGCGCTCTGACTGTTCACTAGCCTCCAGCACCATCGTGCCCGCACCCTGCTTGCCGATCACCATCGCATCCGGATCAGCTACATCCTCAATATCATCAAGCGACCACACGTCCAGCGGCTTCTTCCGCGCCGCGCGCATGTCCTTGAAATTCGGGAAACGCGGCTCATTTACCTGGTCCGTCACCGAAACCACAGCGGGCAAAGCACAGCGCAACGTGTCCGTGAAACCATCCGCGTGGCGAACAGCCTGCACGGCCCCTTCTTCAATCGAAAGCTCAGACGCAAGCGAAATATAGGGCCAACCTAAACCAGCAGCCACAGCCGCTGGAACCATCGACGTCATACCGTCCAAGCTAGCCATACCCGTAATAAAGAGGTCAATCGGTTCCTCCTGTGCGAGCTTGCGGGCTACAGCCGCAAGAACCTGCGCAGTACCAATCGCATCAGAACCAGCCAAACGGTCATCAGTTACAACAATCGCGCGATCCGCACCTTTTTGTAGTGCGAGCATCGCCGAATCCTCGGCATCCTCTGGTCCCATAGTCACAGCAATGACCTCGCCACCAAGCTCTTCTACAGCAGCTACGGCCGCCTCGATCGCATTTTCATCAAGCTCATTTAGAGTGTCATCCTCGCCACGAACCAGACGCCCATTTTCAATTCGGCGCTCAGACATGACATCGGGAACATGCTTAATACTGACCAAAACTCTCATACCCAATACAGTGCCACAATTTTCCCTACGTTGCCGTATCCAAAATGCACTTGTGACCAACCTTAAGGGCATGCAAACACTACAAAAGAGCAGGTTTATCCGCGAGCGGGTATCATCTTTGCGGTATATGAAATAGGTGGCAACTAAGCTAAGAGCCACTCACAAGGAGACGTTGGATCACAATGGCGCAGCAACAAACGCACGCAGCCCGAGAAAACTGTGGGCGCAGGGGCGACCTCACCCCCTCAACTCAGCACCCCACCAACCTCGGAGCCACGCCCGTGGCTGGCGGCGTCGATTTCGCCGTAGCCGCTCCCGATGCGAAGAACGTTGAGCTATGCATTTTTGCTGACGCCTCCCGCCACAGCAAAGAAACCCGCTACGACATGACGCCCCACGAAGGTGGCATCTGGTCCGCGCACCTACCGGGCGCCGGCGTTGGCACTGTGTACGGATACCGCGTTGACGGCAAGTGGGATCCGGAAAGCGGCTCTACTTTCAACCCCAACAAGCTTTTGTTGGACCCATACGGCAAAGGCATCGAAGGCGAGGTTGTGCGCAGCCCCGCCATCCATGCGCACGAGGTAGATGACAACATGCTTCCGTCCTCTACTCCCTTCAAGCAGTCGAAAACCGACTCGGCTGCCTACATGGCGCGCTCTATAGTGGTGCAAACCAACGAATTTGCGGTATCTGCAAAACCGCGCACACCGTGGAATGAATCCGTCATCTACGAGCTACACGTCAAAGGCTTCACGAAGCAAATGCAGGCCGTCCCCGCCGAACTTCGCGGCACCTACGCCGGCCTTGCCCACCCCGCTGCCATTGCGCACCTCAAAGCGCTCGGTGTCACCGCAGTTGAACTACTTCCCATCCATGCCTCCTGGAACGAGCCGTTCCTCCAAGGCAAGGGGCTTTCCAACTATTGGGGATACAACACTCTCTCCTATTTTTCCCCCGAACCTAGCTATGCCACCAAGCAAGCGCGCCAGCTTGGCGCCCAAGCCGTACTAGATGAAGTGCGCGGCATGGTCTCAATCCTGCATGAACACGGCATCGAAGTGCTCCTGGACGTGGTCTACAACCACACCTGCGAGGGCGGGCTTCCCGGCCAGATGATCTCCTGGCGCGGGTTCGGCCAACAACTGTACTACCGCCACACCAACCAACGCCCCGCGCAGATGATTGATGACACGGGCTGTGGCAACACCGTGAACTTCGACGAATCCATCGTCATCCAACACACCCTCGACTCCCTGCGCTACTGGTCCGAAGAAGTAGGAGTTGACGGGTTCCGCTTCGACCTTGCTCCAACGCTCGGCAGGCACGCACACGGATTTGCATCCAACCACCCGTTCTTCATGGCCCTTGCAGCTGACCCCGTCCTCAATAAGCAAAAGATTATTGCCGAACCGTGGGACATTGGCCCGGGAGGCTGGCAAACCGGCAACTTCCCCCTACCCTGGTCCGAATGGAACGACCGCTACCGCGACACCATCCGCTCATTCTGGCTAGCCGACTTTGCAAACCTCGAAGCCGGCCGCCAAAGCCAAGGCCCCAACGAGCTTGCAACCCGCATCTCCGGTTCGGCCGACCTGTTTGGCGAAACGCTCGGCAGGCTGCGCCCCGTTCGCTCCTCCGTAAACTTCATTACCGCGCACGACGGTTTCACCCTGGCTGACCTCACCGCATACAACCACAAGAACAACTTCGACAACCTCGAAGGCAACATGGACGGCACGTCCCAAAACCTCTCGTGGAACCACGGGGTTGAAGGCCACATGAACCGCATTCCGCGTCCCTCTGACGTGGAACAAGACACTCCCCTGGGCATGCTGGATTCCGTGTTCTACGCCCGCGAGCGCTCCATGCGTAACCTCATGGCTACGCTCCTTATTTCGGCCGGCACCCCCATGATCACGGCCGGAGACGAGATTGGGCGCACCCAGCAGGGCAACAACAACGCCTACTGCCAGGACAACGCCATCTCGTGGGTCAACTGGGACATGGATTCTTGGCAGCACGACCTCTTTGAATCAGTGCGTTACCTGATTGCCCTGCGCGCTAATCATCCGGTTATGCGACCAAACTCGTTTGCCTCCGGGGGCACGAGGTGCGGCGACGAAATCGCCGACCTGTCTTGGTACACGGCTAATGATCGCAAGTTCAAGCCGGAAGACTGGCATAAGGTTAAGCACCGCACTTTGCAAATGTTGCGCTCAGGCGCGCCCTGTAACGATTCTGACATGCTCGTGGTTTTCAATGCGACGCTGAACTCAAAAACGGTCATGCTTGCCAAGGGCCGGGGACACAACTACCGTCTTGTTTTTGATTCGTCTTGGACCAACCCGAGCGAGGGCGGGGTTATTACCGCTTCTGACCACAGTGGCTGCGATATTGCAAAGCCCGGGTCCATGGTGCACATAGAGCCGCAATCCCTGCAGATTTATCTGTCCGAGTAGTGCGATAGGATGAGGCGCGTGAGCAACAAAGCTGAAGAAACCTTAAGTAAGAGTACAGATTCCGCTTCTTTGGCCCGCGCTGTGGAGCGTTCCGCCGAACTCAACAAAGAGATCGACAAGGACCCAAGCCGATTCCGCATGCTAACCGGTGACCGTCCAACCGGCCACCTGCACCTCGGCCACTACTTTGGGACCATTAAGAACCGCATTGAGCAGCAGCAGCGCGGCATTGAAACCTGGCAGCTAATTGCTGACTACCAGGTGATTACCGACCGCGACGGCGTTGGCCCGCTACGCGAACGCGTGCTGTCGTTACTTACCGACTACATTGCAGCTGGAATGGACCCCGAGCGCGCAACTATCTTCACGCACTCCGCTGTACCTGCCCTGAACCAGCTGATGCTCCCATTCCTATCTTTAGTTACCGAGTCCGAACTACACCGCAACCCCACCGTCAAAGCTGAGCTTGACGCAACGGACGGGCGGGCAATGTCAGGGCTCCTCCTCACCTACCCGGTTCACCAGGCAGCTGACATTCTCTTCTGCCGCGCAAACATCGTTCCCGTTGGGCAAGACCAGTTGCCCCACCTCGAACAAGCGCGCGTCATTGCGAACCGCTTTGACCGCCGCTACGGCCGCGCAGACAAGAACAAGCCCGTCTTTAGGCGTCCCGAAGCTCTACTGTCCAATGCTTCGCACGTCCTCGGCCTCGACGGCGAAAAGATGTCCAAGTCTCGCGGCAACACCATTGAGCTACGAATGAGTGCCGACGAAACCGCAAAACGTCTCAAGAAGGCAAAAACGGACGCCGATCGTGTCATCACCTATGACCCGGAAAACCGGCCCGAAGTTTCCAACCTTCTGCTGATGGCATCCATGGCCTGCGGAGAAAGTCCCGAAGCCATTGCCGATCAGATCGGAGACGGCGGTGGTGGCGCCCTCAAGGCCCGCGTAACCGAAGACCTCAATACCATGCTCGCCCCCATCAGGGCGCGTCGCGCTGAGCTTTCTGAAAACGAGGACTACCTGCTTGAAGTCCTGCGAAAAGGCAACGAACGTGCAAACGAAGTTGCAAACGAGACACTAAGTGACGTCCTAACCGCTATGAATATGAAGTACTACTAAAACAATTCACAAAGCCTTCGACGAGTCTAAGGAGCCGGACCGATGTCAGTAGCCAAAGCGAAGAACACCACTTCGACCATGAAGACTCCAGTTCCCCCTCGAGCGCGGATAACGCGCATCCCTGCAACCGAGGTGTTCCCGGTAATCGAACAGGGACTTTGGCCGGCAAAAGCAACGGAAGGTGAATCCTTCCCCGTGCGCGCAACCGTGTTCCGTGAAGGACACGACGCGCTCGGTGTAGAAGCCGTTCTGATAGACCCGGAAGGCAACGAGCACATGCGTGCCTACATGCATGACATCGCTCCGGGCCTTGACCGCTATGAGGCGTGGCTCATGCCTGACCGCCCCGGCGCGTGGCAGTTCCGCATCGACACCTGGTCCGACCCATACACCTCCTGGGCACATGACGCCGCCATCAAAGTAGCGGCCGACACGGACGTTGAGCTCATGCTTGAAGAAGGCGCCCGCCTTATGGAACGCGCCGCCGACGGACGCCCCCGCCCCAAGGGCAGTCGCAAACAAAAAGGACCGGACAAGGCCGGCAAAGCAGTGCTACTAGAGGCAGCCGAGTTACTACGCGACGAAAGCGCCTCGCCCCAAACACGGCTATCCGCAGGCCTATCGTCGAGAGTGCGTAACGTGTTCCGCTACTTCCCACTGCGGGAGCTGTGGACGCGCACACGCACCTACCCGTTGAAGGTAGACCGCAAGGCCGCGCTGTTTTCCTCCTGGTATGAGATCTTCCCTCGCTCCTACGGCGCACACCGCGACGAGAATGGCGACTGGGTGTCCGGCACGCTAGCAGGAGCAGCCCAGCAGATTCCCCGCATTGCGAACATGGGCTTCAGCGTAATCTACCTGACCCCTATCCACCCCATCGGCACCACCTTTAGGAAGGGACGCAACAACACCCTCGAAGCCGGTCCGATGGACCCGGGATCGCCATACGGAATTGGTGCTCCAGAAGGCGGACATGATGCCATCCATCCCGACCTTGGCACGTTTGAAGACTTCGACAAATTTGTTGCCAAAGCGCGCGAACACGGTATGGAGGTAGCGCTTGACCTTGCTCTGCAATGCTCGCCTGACCACCCGTGGGTTAAGGAACACCCCGAATGGTTTAGCGAACGTGCAGATGGCTCTATTGCCTACGCGGAAAACCCGCCCAAGAAGTACCAGGACATTTACCCACTGAACTTCGACAACGATCCAGAAGGTATCTACCGGGCGGTTCGCGACGTTGTTCAAAAGTGGATCGACCACGGAGTAACCCTGTTCCGCGTAGACAACCCCCACACCAAGCCACTGAGCTTCTGGCAACGTTTCCTAGCCGAATTTAACGAAAAGCACCCCGAGGTGATCTTCCTTGCCGAAGCCTTCACGCGGCCTGCCATGATGCGCACGCTTGGAGCCCTCGGCTACCACCAGTCCTACACATACTTCACTTGGAGAACCACCAAGAAGGAGTTGCTGGAATACTTTGAAGAGGTTTCCAAGGACACCGCCCACGTGATGCGCCCGAACTTCTGGCCCACCACGCACGACATTCTCACCCCGCAGATGACCACCGGAGGCGCCGCAATCTTCGCCCTACGCGCAGTTCTTGCAGCCACAGCATCCCCCTCGTGGGGCATCTACTCCGGATACGAGTTCTTAGAGAACGTGCAGCGGCCCGGGTTTGAAGAGCAAATCGACAACGAGAAGTACGAATACCGCCCCCGCGACTGGGAAGATGCAAACAAGTACGGCATCGAAAACCTACTCACTTTGCTAAACACCGCACGAGGCCGCCACCCGGCCCTCCAGCAGTTGCACCGCATCCAGGTGCATGAGACCTCGGATGACCGGCTGCTGTGCTTCTCAAAGCACGTGCCCGCAAAGTTCAGCCCCAACGGTGAAGAAGACACCGTCATCGTTGTTGTAAACCTCGATCCGCACAACGCGGTTGAAGGTTCTGTCGACATCGACCTGTCAAAACTCGGTGCCACTATCAACTACGGGCCGAACGGCCCCGTGCTGAATGTTGTAGACGAGCTCGATGGCGTTGAATACCAGTGGGGCGAGCACAACTACGTTCGCCTTGAGCCATCAATCCGTACCGCACACGTCCTCGCAGTGCGCCCTGCGAGCAACTAAACACCGCGGGGGCGCGGCGTTCCGCGCCCCCGTCGCATAAAGACTTCTTAAGGACAACCATGACCCTATCGCCGCGAGACAGTGCCCCAACCGGTGCTATCCCCTTGATTCCTCGGGGTGGCGACGATGCCACCACGCGTGAAGTTCCCGAAGAACGCGTGGTAGCCACGTTGCCTACGCCAGCCGAAGATCCGCAGTGGTACCGCACCGCCGTGTTTTACGAAGTGCTCACCCACTCATTCTTTGACTCCAACAACGACGGAACGGGCGACTTCAAGGGTCTCACGGAAAAGCTCGATTATCTGGCGTGGCTGGGCATCGACGCGATCTGGATTCCCCCGTTCTACCCGTCCCCCATGGGCGACGGCGGATACGATATCTCGGATTACACCAACGTGGATCCTCGCTACGGCACGATGGATGACTTCCGCACGCTTATGGAGGAGGCTCACAAGCGCCGCATCCGCGTGGTAATCGACATGGTCATGAACCACACTTCCTCCGCCCATCCCTGGTTCCAAGCATCGCGGCAGGATCCAGCCGGTCCGTACGGAGACTTCTACGTATGGCGAGACCGCCCCGCCGAGTACCTGGACGCGCGCATCATCTTCATCGACACCGAAGATTCCAACTGGACTTACGACGAAGTTCGCGGCCAGTATTTCTGGCACCGCTTCTTCAGCCATCAGCCCGACCTCAACTTCGAGAACCCGGCCGTGCGCGAAGCTATCAAGAACATAATCCGCTTTTGGGCTGACACGGGCGTGGATGGATTCCGCCTAGACGCCATCCCCTACCTCTACGAGGAAGACGGCACCAACTGCGAGAACCTGCCGCGCACCCACGACTTCATTGCCGAACTACGCGACATGGTCGACGAGGAATACCCCGGCACCCTTCTGATTGCAGAAGCAAACCAGCCCCCACACGAAGTGGTTGCATACTTCGGATCCGATTCCAGGCCCGAATGCCACGTATGCTTCCACTTCCCAATCATGCCCAAGATCTTCGCAGCGCTACGCGAAGAAACCTCCAAGGGAGTGCGCGAAGCTTTTGCCGCAACCCCGCCCCTTCCCAAGGGCGGACAGTGGGGTACTTTCTTGCGTAATCATGACGAGCTCACCCTCGAAATGGTCACCGACGAGGAGCGCCAAGCCATGTACGGCTGGTACGCACCCGAACCGCGCATGCGGGCCAACGTGGGTATCCGACGCCGCCTCGCCCCACTATTGCGCGGCTCCAGACGCGAAGTTGAACTGGCGCATGCCATGCTCCTTTCATTCCCCGGCTCCCCGTTCCTCTACTACGGTGACGAGATCGGAATGGGAGACAACATTTGGCTCAAAGACCGCGATGGCGTGCGCACCCCCATGCAGTGGGATTCCACTCCTGGAGCAGGCTACTCTAAGGGCGACCCCGACACGTTCTACCTGCCCCTCATCGAAGACGGACCGTACGCACCGGCCGCTGTCAACGTGGCAGAACACCGATCCCGGCCCACCTCAATGCTCAACTGGCTACGCGGCATGTTGGAAGTACGCAAACGCTACCCCGTGTTCGGCATCGGATCGCTCACGCTACTGTCCACGTCAGACGACGCCGTCCTCGCCTATCTGCGTCGCGACGAACGTCAAACCGTGCTGTGCGTAAACAACCTGTCTACCACTTCTCGCTCAGCCACCATCCAACTACCCGGCATGGGCGGCTGGCACCTGTATGACACCGCCTCTGGCAATCGATTCCCTGACGTTCGCGAAGACGAAACTATCGACATCACGCTTGGACGCCACGGCTTCTACTGGCTCGAAGCCACATTCCTAAACGAAGAAGACGAAGAGGAGTAACCATGGGCGCTTCATGGCCAGCAGACGTAAACCTACTAGACCAAATCGACACCTGGCTGTACAAACAACGCTGGTTCCCCGGAAGCACCGGCGAATCGGTTCGCCTGGTTGCCAACGTTGACCTCTCAAGCTACTCAGCTGACCCAGCCTGCGGTGAAAGCGAGGACGCGCTCGAGCCGGTCTGGATCTCCATCATTCAAGTGGGCGAAACCTTCATTTCCATACCGCTTGCATACACCGAGACCAAACCCGACTTCGGCCTTATTACCGAACTTCAAGGCGCCTACCTGATCGACGGAGCGTACTCCCCCGCATTCCTTAGGGCATGGCTACGCAAAGCTCACGAAAACGGCACGCTCAGCCCCATCGAGCCGCAACGCGCCGACGAAGCGCTAGCAAGTCTGGTCGAAGAAGCCGCAAGAGCGTTTGTACTGACCGGAGAGCAATCCAACACCTCCGTGCGCTTTGGTGGCCCATTTGCCTGCGTGTTGAAACTGCTTCGCGTACTTCACCCAGGTCTCCATCCCGAAGTGGAAGTCACGCTAGAACTTGCGAAACTGGGCTGGACGCATGTGCCAAAGCCCATCGCCTACCTCGAAGAAGAGTTCCAGTTGGAGGGACTGCGCGGCAACGTTGTACTTGGTTTCGCCGGATCGCTGGTTAACAACGGCCGCGATGGCTTTGAACTCTTCGTTGAAATCGCAGGCAAGAACGAGGATCCCGCACCGCTTGCCCGCGACCTCGGGACTGTAACCGCGGGCCTACACGAACACATGGCAAAAGCCTTCGGCGAGTTTGCACCCGCACAAGCTGAGCAGCTCAAGGACCGCCTGCGCGTCAACCTGGCTGCGGCCGCAGCTGAAGTTCCAAGGCTCCGCGAAAGTGACCTCATTGAACCCCTCGAAGCCAAAATCGAAGGCATCGGGAATATCGAAGATTTGCCGCCCATGATTCGCATTCACGGCGATTACCACCTAGGCCAAACCCTCCTGGGTGAGGACGGGTGGGTAATCCTTGATTTCGAAGGCGAACCACTACGTCCACTGGAAGAACGCCGCGAACCTGACTTCGCACTGCGCGACGTTGCCGGCATGCTCAGGTCTTTTGACTACGCCGCTGCCAAGGGAGGCGCAAACCAGGCCTGGCTACATGCAGCGCGCGAAGCCTTCATCGACGGCTACACCGGTGGCGGAGGCCTTGGCAAAACTGAGAGCGAGCTCAGCGCCGTTCTCGAAATCGAAAAAGCGGCCTACGAAGCCGTCTACGAATACCGGATGCGGCCCGACTGGATCTGGATTCCTGAAAAGGCGCTTACTCGACTTGCAAAATAAGACACTCTCATAAGCGCAAAAACTGGGCTCATACATGGAAGAATTGCAACTATGAACGCGACACCATACCCCGTAGATTCAGCAACCCTTTCAGCTGTTGCTAACGCAACCCATCATTCACCTCACTCGGTGCTCGGTGGCCACATCCACGACGGTGCGGTAACCATCCGCACGGTCAGGCACCTGGCAGATTCCGTCACCATTGTCACCAAAACTGGTGAGTATAAAGCCACCCACGAGCAAGACGGCATCTGGACAGCAGTTCTGCCCTACGAAACCGTTCCCGACTACCGCCTGCGCGTCACCTACGGGGATCAAATCGTTGACTCCGACGACCCCTACCGCTTCTTACCCACTATCGGCGAAATGGACCTCTATCTCATCGGAGAAGGGCGCCACGAGAACCTCTGGGAAGCCCTGGGCGCACACGTTCGCACCTTCGATAGCGAACTGGGTGAAGTACACGGAGTGTCGTTCACCGTCTGGGCTCCCAACGCTCGCGCGGTCCGTGTAGTTGGTGACTTCAACTACTGGGACGGCACCGGTAGCGCCATGCGCACTCTGGGTGCCTCGGGTGTGTGGGAGCTGTTCGTTCCGGGCGTTGAGGTTGGTGCCCGCTACAAGTTCGAAATCTGCGGGCCGGACGGCAACTGGATGCAAAAAGCGGATCCCATGGCTCGCGCCACCGAGATTCCGCCCGCAACCGCCTCTGTTGTTACCGACAAGTTCCACGAGTGGTCCGACCACGAGTGGATGGAAACTAGGGCCGCCAAAGACCCGCACACCAGCCCCATGTCCGTCTACGAGGTACACATTGGATCATGGCGCCAAGGACTGGGATACCGTACCCTGGCCGACGAACTGGTCCCCTACCTCAAGCGCATGGGATACACGCACGTTGAGTTCATGCCCGTCGCAGAACACCCATTCGGTGGTTCATGGGGCTACCAGGTGACGTCCTACTACGCGCCGACCTCTCGGTTTGGCACGCCGGATGACTTCCGCTACCTGGTAGACAAGCTGCACCAGGCCGGCATCGGCGTCATCCTCGACTGGGTGCCCGCCCACTTCCCCAAGGACAGCTGGGCACTTGCCAGGTTTGACGGCACCGCCCTGTACGAGGACCCGGACCCAATGCGCGGCGAACATCCAGACTGGGGCACGCTTGTGTTTAACTTTGGACGCCGCGAGGTGCGCAACTTCCTGGTGGCCAACGCCTTGTACTGGCTCGAAGAGTTCCACATCGACGGCCTGCGCGTCGATGCCGTGGCGTCCATGCTCTACCTCGATTACTCGCGAAACGACGGCGAATGGCGTCCCAACCAGTACGGTGGCCGCGAGCACCTCGAAGCCATCGAGTTCATTCAAGAAGCCAACGCCACCGCCTACCGGCGCAACCCCGGCATTGTTATGATCGCCGAAGAATCCACGGCATGGCCCGGCGTTACCGCCCCCACCTCCGGTGGCGGCCTAGGCTTTGGCCTCAAATGGAACATGGGTTGGATGAACGACACCCTGCGCTACATGCAGGAAGACCCGGTAAACCGACGCTGGCACCACGGTGAGCTCACGTTCTCCCTCGTATACGCATTCTCTGAGAACTACGTCCTGCCGCTCTCACACGACGAAGTTGTGCACGGCAAAGGCTCCCTCATTTCGAAGATGCCCGGCGACAAGTGGCGCCGCCTCGCCGGCCTGCGCTCGCTACTGGCCTACCAGTGGTCACACCCGGGCAAGCAGCTACTGTTCATGGGCCAAGACTTCGGTCAAGAATCCGAATGGTCCGAAGCGTACTCGCTTGACTGGTGGCTTATGGATGACCCCGGCCACCGCGGCGTAAACCGCCTTGTTGCCAGCTTGAACAACATCTACAAGAACTCCCCTGCCCTGTGGGATGACAACTACACGGGATACGAGTGGATTGAAGCCGGCGACGCCGACCACAACGTCATCTCCTTCATCCGCAAGGGCAAGGACGAGGCAGGCGACACCGACATTTTGGTATGCATCTCCAACTTCGCTGGTAACCCTCACGAGGGCTACCGTGTAGGCCTGCCGTTCTTAGGCAAGTGGGAAGAAGTTCTCAATACCGACGCTGAAATCTTTGGCGGTTCCGGTGTTTGCAACATGGGCCCGATCATTGCCGAGGATGTTCCCTGGAACGGGCGCCCTGCCTCTGTTGAGCTACGCGTGCCGCCACTAGGCGCTGTTTGGCTCCGTCCAGTACGCGACTAAACGCAAAACAATAAAGTGGCGGTGGGATCGTTTTGAACCGATCCCACCGCCACTTTTGTTCTTAGCGGCCCTGCCGTTAGAACAGCAAGCTTGAAAGACGCGCGCGAGCCGCCTTCACCCGCGGGTCAACCCCCAAAACCGTGAACATCTCAAGCAAACGCTCACGAGCGGCCTCGAACGCCGCATCATCACTGCCCTTCGAGCGGGCAATGATATCGAGCAACGTATCAAATGCGGCCTCTACATTGCCCTCAACAAACGCCGCATCCACAAGTGAAAGCTCCGAGCCGTCAGAATCTTCACGCACGCGCTTCGCCAGTTGCAAACGCGCAATGGACTCCTTAGCCACCTGGTCTTTAGGCGCCTGGGCCAAAACCTTTGCCCATCGCTCGATAGCGCCTTCCAAGTCACCCGCATCCTCAGCGGCCAACACAGCCTCATGCAACGGATTCGTTTTTGGACCAGCCGGGACGTCAACCATGCGCCCCGTCAAACCAGCGTTGACAGCAACTTTGAGCAGCTCATTGAACACGGCAACTATCTGGTCCTTCGGCTGCGCTCCCTGGAACAGTGGCACCGGACGGCCACCAATCAAAGCAACAACCGTAGGGATGGACTGCACCCCGAACATTTGCGACAGCTGCTGGTTGGCCTCCGTATCGATCTTCGCAAGCACCACGCGACCATCGAGTTCGCGGATCACGTCCTCCAAAATCGGAGTTAGCTGTTTACACGGCTGACACCAATCGGCCCAAAAGTCGATCACAACAGGCAGAGTCTGTGACAGCTCAACAAGCTCTTGCAAACCCGCCTCGTCCACGTCACGAATAATCGGACCCGTAAGGCCTGTCTCAGAAGGAGCCTGCGTAGCCGCAGCCGATGCAGAATTTGCGCTCACGCCCTCCAATGAAACGGCACCAAAGGTATCAGCAGGCAAAGACTCGCCAGACATCACAAACCTCTTTCAATCGCCAAACTACTCAACGACGCGATACGAACCGAGAATGCGCTCCGCGCCAATCGCATGAATCAACTCGCTGGAACCCTTGGGAGGCACAATCAGCGCAACTGAAGCCAGGTACGTGACCTCCACGGGCTTGTCATGAACCTCGGGATCTTCCATCAGATCCGCAATGGCGCCGCCAAGCTTGATCTTCGCATTCTCTTTAGCGCGCTCATACGTGACCGTGAACGAAATATTCCCCGCCACAAGCGCCGAACCGTCAACCAAAGCAACCGCTGTTAGCGGCTTTTCTGCAGGAGTTGCAGCAATCGTTACCTTACCGTTCTCGCCCAATGAATCGTTCAGCTTCAGCTGATCCTTATACGCCTTGGTGAAATCATCATCAGCAAACAGGTCAGGCTGATTCGCCTTATCGTCAAGCCGCGCCGTCCACTCGGTCAGAGCCTCCTGTGGAGACAACACAAAACTATCCGCATCAGCAGCCACCACTGGGGACCCCTCGGAAACCGCAATAGTTTGTAGCGATTCACCCGGGAACATACGCACCCAACTGGTCAGCTTGTAATCATCACGGGCGTTTTCCTGCGTGATGAAGCCAATCTGTGGCAACTCACCTTCGGTCGTCTTTGTGGGCGCAATAATGGCGCGCGGCCAAGTATGCGACTGAGTCACCGTGGCTGCCGTCTCATCAAGATCAAGACTCGCAACCGCCTCTTCACGCGCCTTCGCAAGCCTATACATCGCTGCCCGCATAGCGAGAGCCGGATCCTTCACCCGCGGCCCAAGCAGGCTTTCATCCAGGGCCTCGTCCCCTGCGGCCAACGCGGACTCAACCTCGGAAATCAGCGTCGTAACCTGCACTTCGTCCAGGTTCGGTTGCTCTGATTCATTGGTATTCGCCTCTGTTGAAGGAAGCTGGGGAACCTCGCTTGAACACGCGGCCAGCCCCGTGGTGGACAACGCCAAAATCAGTAGCGCTGAAGGTATCGTTTTCCTCATTCGTCCTCCCCCTTCTTATCCGATTCTGCATCGTCTGACCGCGGAATAACCGGGATGAGGCCCGTAGCGAAGCTCTGGCCGCCCATTGATACTTCGGCCTCGCCGCGAGCGCGTGCCTCACGAATTGCGCGCCTGGACGGGAGCACGTGCGTCTTTCCGCCGATGGTGGTGGTGATCTCTGTGCGCTCCTCAGCTACAGGGCGTGCCTGACGCTCAAGCAGCGAAACTCGCCGCTGGTGGTCTTCCTCTGCCTTCACACTGTTTTGAGCAGACGGTTTGGAGTTCTCCTCGCTCTTCTCGCTATCACGCGCGGATTTCGACGCCGCGTCCTTGCTGAAGGAGGACTTCAAATCACTGAACTTATGCAAAGCGCGCTGTCTGCGCTCGCGAGCTTCTTCAGTGCGCGCATGCTCCTTGCGAGTGCGTTGAAGCGCCAGGAATGGCACGAGGCCAAGCAGTAGCAAGATTAAGCCGATAACCGTAAGAGCGATGATCCACGCGCTAGAAGCATCACGCTGCCAAGTCAAAGAAATCTTCGGCGCCGGATCCACTCCATTTGTGGCCGCTAAAATGACCAATCCGGAACCATCCATCGTAATATCCCACGACAGCGAATCCTTGCCGGTTTTCACATCCAGCCACATATCCGACTGCGCCAGAGCCTTATCAAACTCGTCAGCAGCGAACTCGTCTGCATTAACCTCGGGCATATCCCCATCGTGCTTGGTGCTATTAATGACCTGCCACGATGACAAGCCAGTGAGCTGCGTATTAGGAAGCTCGCCAATCCACGCCTGCGCATCAGCATCACGGCTGAGCGCCAACACGATCGGCTGGCCGGGCGCCTCCGCATGTACCGTTACCTTGGTGTCAACCAGCCCAAGCAGGCCAGAAACCGTGGTCTCATACGGCGTTTCTGGACGCTCCGCCTGTGCGGTGACCGTCGAATCAGGACGCAATACCGTCGCAAACAGCAGACCGGCAATCACCATAATTAGGCCGAGTGCCGAAAGCGCAATCGGGATACCCTGCCTCTTAGTAGGTGTGTTCACCACTAATCCTCCGCGAAAATGGATGTACTTACCATCCAGATTAGGGGCAATCGCGGCCACAGACCATTTAGATCGTAAAGTAGCGACCAAAACCACGAATTATAAGCTCTTTGCCCTACCCTGCCGTTCACACTGAGCGCCACGTTTGTTTTACACTAGTAACAGTGTGATTTTTTGGGGCACTTTTATTTCGAGGAGATTTCGTGAGCGAAGAGCAAACAGATTTTCCAGTTGTCATGCGAGGCTACGACCGCATCCAGGTTGATGAACAACTGCAGACTCTCATGACCGCGCTATCCGAGGCGCGCAGGCGAACAGAAGTTGCGGAGAACCGGGCCAAGAGCCTCGAAAGTGACCTGGAAGAATCACGTAGCCGGTTGGAGGAGCAAGAACGCGCCTCTTTCTCCGGCATTGGCGCACGTGTTGAACAGCTGCTGCGCTCCGCTGAAGAGCAAGCAATGGCTGTCACCACTAAGGCGCAAGCAGAATCCGACGCCCTCATGGAACGCACCCGCACAGAAACCCAGCGGCTTGCCTCGAGGGCAGAAGCAGAGGCCGAAGCCCTTCTATCCGAAGCACGCCGCGAAGCCGCCGAACGCGCCTCCCGCGCCCAAACCGAAGCGGAAACCCTCCTCACCAACGCACAACACCGTGCCGACGAAATGGTTGCGTCCGCACAGCGCGACTCGGCTGCGCTGCGCTCCGAAACTAACACCTACGTAAACGACGCACGCGCAAGCGTTGAACGCGAAGTTGAAGTATTGCGGGCCCGCGCACAAAAAGACACGGTTGAGATGCGCGTTGCCTCTGAACAAGAAGCCGCTCAAATGCGTGCCGACGCCGGTGCGGATGCCCAAGCAGTACGTGAAAATGCTAACGCGGAAGCCAAGCAGACCCTCGAATCTGCACGAACCGCTGCTGAATCCTCCCTTGCCGCTGCTCGCGACGAATCCGACAAGATCACGCGAGAGGCACGCGCCATCCTCGAAGACGCGAAAGCCAAAGCTAACGTTGCACGCCAAGAAGCCGAACAGGAAATCGCCGACCAGCGCGCCAGTGCACGCGAAGCCGATGCTGCCGCGCACGAGCAAGCACGCGAAGAAACCACCGCGATGGTTACCGCCGCACGCACCCAAGTCAGCGAGGCTGAAAAGCACCTGGCAGAAACTCTGCAGCGTGCGGAACGTCTGCTTACCGACACCGATGCCGTTGTTCGCAGGCGTCAAGAGGATGCTCGCCGTAGCGCCGAAGCGATCATTGCTGCTGCCGAAGCCGAAGCCGACCAGCTCCGCGAAACCGCGCGTCAAGAAGCTCTTAGCGAGCGAGCGGCCGCCCAGCGTACAGTTGAAAAGCTAACTCGCCAGCGTGAATCCGTTGCCGCATACCTTGACGAAATGCGCGGCCTTCTTAGTTCCTCCGCCGCGCGCAGCATTGCCGGGCTGGCTGAATCAGAAGAAGGCACGGACACTGCCTCCCCCGCCCTCTTCGACGATCCGGAGAAGAAGTAGACAAACCGGCGGCAAGCCGATAACAATAACGCACTACATTGGGTTGGTGCCCGGCACTTCCGCGCCGGGCACCAACCCAATTTTGACTCTAGTAAAAGTTTGATACCCCACTATCCCAGCAGTGTGGATGCCAATGACGGCGCGCATCAACCCCGACTTCAAGGCCGAACGCGCCCTCCTCACGCCACGCAACCACGTGGGGCGACCCAACAGTGATAGCCCGATGGCAGCCGGGGCACGTGTATTCCTTCGATGCTCGAGACAGGCGCTGGACACTAAAAGTGCCCGAACTGCGCTCCACCTGGCGTGGCATTGACGCCAGCCTATCCATATTTAACGGACGATGCGGTTGATTGTACGGACGTTTACCGCTGCGACGAGCCATAGAACCTCCCCCAAAAGTAAAGCGCCCCGGCAAGAGCCAGGGCGCCACTACCCACGCATTAAACTGCCACACCGCGACGATACACGGTGACCGGCTCCAGGCTATCACTGACAACCACAACATCAGCCTTCATGCCCTCACGCAAACAACCGATTGTCTGATCGCCAATGATCTTCGCGCCTTGAACCGACGCCATGTAAACCGCATCCACCAGTGGCACGTAATCACCCTGGACGAGCAGGCGAACCTGGTCGAGCAGGTGCGATGTGCCTCCCGCGATCGCGTCACCGCCGGTAAGACGAGCAATACCATCCTTCACGGTCACAGCCTGCGGGCCCAACTGGTAAGAACCGTCGGGCATACCGGCGGCAGCCATCGCATCCGTTACCAGTACCAGGCACTCACGGCCAAGCGTCTCATACACCGTGCGAACTATATCCGCAGACAGGTGTACACCATCACCAATCAACTCCAAAATTGCGCCGTCGCGCGCCGCATCAGAAATAAACTCCGGCACCGGACCCGGATCACGATGGTGAATTGGCCTCATTCCGTTGAACAAATGCGTAGCGGTGGCCTTCGGTGAACGCGGAGCAACCTGGGCCAGCTTTTCCCGCGAGTACTCCAATGCCTTACGAACTGCCTCCGGACCAGCATCCGTATGCCCCCAGGACGGAAGCGCGCCGCCCTCGATCAACGCTTCGGCAACCGACCCCTCGCCGAATGCACCCTTCTTCTCCGGAGCCAGCGTCATCGTCACGCAATACCCCTTAGAAAGCTCAATCAGTTCTTTGGTGAGCTCCACGTCCGGCTCAATGATGTAAGTAGGATCCTGCGCGCCCTTGCGCTCAACCGAAACGAATGGGCCCTCAAAATGAATGCCGGCCAGCTCATCCTTCTCACACAAGTTAGCCAGCGTAACCGCACGCGAGCGGAGCACATCCGCAGCCGCCGTCACCCCTGAAGCCACCAGTGAAGTTGTGCCATGCCTGCGATGTTCCATCACCGCAACCATCGCCTGCTCTTCGGTATGCGCATTTGGGAAAGACTCGCCCCCACCACCGTGGCAGTGCACATCCACCAAACCGGGCAGAATATAGCCGTCAATCCGTTCCGCGCGAGCGGCCTCCCCCTCGGTCAAAATCTTCGATGCCACGCCGCATTTTCGGATAACTTCGTCAAAAACCACCGCGCCGTCGGAGATCACTTCCGATTCCATTACCACTCGCCCGCGCAAAATCCGAGGCTCGCTCATTCTCAAGCGCTCCTTTGCATATGTTCAAACCAGAAAACTAACCACTTCCAGTTTAATAACACATCACTTGTCTGACGAGCTAATGATTAAAAGAGTCTCGAATCAGCGTCATCCATTCCGCGCATCGCATCATAGTCGAGGATCACGCACCTAATCCCCCGGTCCTCAGCAAGCGTGCGAGCCTGGCGGGTGATCTCCTGCGCGGCAAAAATACCTGTAATCCCCTTCAACAGCGGATCACGTGAAAGTAGCTCGAGGTAGCGGGTGAGCTGCTCCACGCCATCAATACCGCCGCGGCGCTTGATCTCAACCGCAACCGGATCGCCCTCATCTGTGCGCACCAAAATATCTACCGGACCGATTGCAGTTGGATACTCGCGGCGAACGGTCCACCACCCCTTGCCCAGTAGCTCCGGCTGATCGGCCAGTAGCTCCTGCAAGTGTGCCTCCACACCATCCTTCGTGAGGCCTGGATCAACACCAAGATTCTCCTCGTGATCCAAAAACACCTCGCCCACACGGATCACCAGCGTGTCATCCGTCTTCTTAGCTTCCACCACCCACACTTCGCTCACGCCAGCCTGGGCCTCAGTTTCGGTTGGTTCCTGCACGCGGACATTACAAGGCGCCGTCATCCAATTGAGCGGCTTATACGAGCCGCCATCCGAATGGACCAATACAGAGCCATCGCCTTTGAACATGAGCACGCGCTTAGCCATAGGCAAATGCGCATCCAGGCGGCCAGAATAATCAACAGCACACTCAGCAATAACAATTCGCACCCACCCACCCTAACAGCGCTACCGGGTGCAGGCACAAAAAAGCGCACCCTACGGTGCGCTACATCAGTACGCTAGTACTCTTCCCGAGGCCGAGGCGGGCCCGACTCAATCCAAGAAACAAGGCCGTTATACCACTCTTCACGCATGGCCAGATGTCGAACACTGTCACCGTAGGTGAGCACAACCTCAACCACGCCCTCCTGACGGTGAATAGGGGCAGATACACTCATTCCCTTGCGCGGCATTCGCAACTGCGGCCCAACGAGAAAACCAACCAGCCGAAACCACTGCAAATCTCGCTGGCCAAAACGAGCCATTCCCGAAATCCAACCCGCGGACGCATCCGGCCGGTACCAGCACTCAAAAGTGCCCACAATCCGCCCAATTCGACGCACGCGAATCAACAGCACCAACAGCGCGATTAGAGCGACCGCTAGAAGAACAACAAGGAGGGCAACCAAGATGCCACCTAGAACATTCATGATTGCCCTCCTTCTGTTTTCAAATCCTACTGCGCGAAGTTGCCCTCTTCGACAACAATCGTCACAAAGTCGGAGTCAACCGAGGCGAAGCCGCCCGATACTTCCACAATCTTACGTCCTTCGGACTCAGTTTCAATTGCAACCGAACCGGGACGAAGCACTGCGAGAAGCGGAGCGCGGCCAACCAACACGCCCAGGTCACCTTCAACAGATGGCACCACCACGGAAGAAGCCAGGCCGTGCCATAGCCTTTCCGTGCGGCTCACCACCTCGACTTGGAGCATCTTAGACTTCGCCATCTACTTACGCCTTCTGCAGCTTCGCCCAAGCGCGCTCAAGATCATCGATACCACCGATGTTGAAGAACGCCTGCTCGGGGATGTGGTCGTACTTACCCTCAACGATGCGCTTGAATGCCTCAATCGTTTCATCAAGCGGAACCGTGGAGCCCTCAACACCCGTGAACTTCTCAGCCATGTAAGTGTTTTGGGACAGGAACTGCTCAATGCGGCGTGCACGGGCAACCGTCACCTTGTCTTGCTCCGAAAGCTCATCCACGCCAAGGATTGCAATGATGTCCTGCAGTTCCTTGTTCTTCTGCAGAATCTGCTGCACCTGCGTGGCCACGTCATAGTGCTCCTGACCAACGTAGGCCGGGTCAAGAATACGAGAGGTGGAAGCTAGCGGATCCACAGCCGGGTACAGACCGCGCGAAGCGATGTCACGCGAAAGCTCAGTGGTTGCATCCAAGTGCGCGAACGTGGTTGCAGGAGCCGGGTCCGTGTAGTCATCCGCGGGAACGTAAATGGCCTGCAACGAGGTAATCGAGTTACCACCAGCAGAGGTAATACGCTCCTGGAGCTGACCCATCTCATCGGCCAGGTTCGGCTGATAGCCCACTGCCGAAGGCATACGGCCAAGAAGTGTGGAAACCTCCGAGCCTGCCTGCGTAAAGCGGAAGATGTTATCAATGAACAGCAGCACGTCCTGGTTCTGCACGTCGCGGAAGTACTCCGCCATCGTCAGACCGGTGAGCGCAATGCGCAGACGCGTGCCCGGCGGCTCATCCATCTGGCCGAAGACAAGTGCGGTCTTGTCAAACACACCCGCCTCATCCATCTCATGAATGAGGTCGTTACCTTCACGGGTACGCTCACCCACACCGGCAAACACCGACACACCGCCGTGGTCTTGCGCCACACGCTGAATCATTTCCTGAATCAGAACGGTCTTGCCAACACCAGCACCACCAAACAGGCCGATCTTGCCACCCTGTACGTACGGGGTAAGAAGGTCAATAACCTTAATGCCCGTCTCGAACATCTTGGTCTTTGGCTCGAGCTGGTCAAATGCCGGAGGCTGGCGGTGAATCGGCCAGCGCTCCTTCACCTCAACCTGATCGGCCGGGTAGTTCAAACATTCGCCGACGACGTTGAACACCTTGCCGCGAGTCACGTCGCCAACCGGAACAGAGATCGGGCCGCCCGTGTCGCGAACTTTCGCTCCACGAACCAGGCCATCGGTGGGCTTCAAAGCGATAGCGCGAATGAGGTTGTCGCCAATAAACTGAGCAACCTCAAGCGTCATCGTGAACTTCTGACCGCCCTCACCAGTCGAGGACAGGTCAACATCCACCTCTAGTGCGTTGTACATTGCGGGCATCTGATCCGGTGGGAACTCAACGTCCACAACCGGGCCAATCACGCGGGCAATGCGCCCAACACTCGTAGTGTTAATAGATTCTGCAGTCATGTTTATTCCTTGTCCCTGCCTCAGCCATTCGATAGAGCGTCGGCACCGGAAACTATCTCGCTGATTTCTTGCGTGATCTCCGCCTGGCGGGCCGAATTCGCCAAGCGAGTGTAGTCTGTGATGAGGTCTTGTGCATTGTCCGTAGCGGTATGCATCGCGCGCTGGCGAGATGCAAGCTCCGAAGCAGCAGCTTGAAGAAGCGCGTTCCGAATACGGTTCTCAACGTAGAGAGGCAGAAGCGCATTCAGCACCGCTTCCTCACTCGGCTCAAACTCGTACTCGGGGAAAGCCAACTCAGGATGATCCTCAAACCCGAGTTCCCTCTCCCTCTCCACGTCGTTTTGTGGAGTATCAACAACCGTTAGAGGAAGCATCTGGCGCACCTCGGGAACCTGCGTCACCATGTTCTTAAACCTGGTGAACACGAGGTATACCTCAGAAACACCCTCCTTCGGATCCTCTTCCAGGAAGGCCCTTAGAAGTTCCTTACCAATGGAGTGAATGATCTCCTCCGTCGGAGCATCAGACTCGCCCTCCCACGCCTTTGCCGCGTTAATACCGCGGAAGCGGAAGTACGAGCCCGCACGCCTGCCAGCCGTGTAGAGCACCGGCTCCTTACCCTGCTCACGAAGCTCCTCAAAAAGCTTCTCAGTTTCGCGAAGAATCGTCGCGGAGTAAGCGCCCGCCATACCGCGGTCAGACGTCACCGCCAGAACCGCCACGCGATTCGTGTCCTCACGCTGGTGCGTGAGCGGATGGTCCATTCCTCCGTGAATCGCTACAGCGGCAACAGCCTGCGTCAAAGCCTTATCATAGGGCCCCGCCTGCGTTGCCTTAGCGCGCGCCGCGCCAATTCGAGAAGCAGCGATAAGCTCCATCGCGTGAAAAACCTTCTTCAGCTTTTCCGTTGAAGCTATGCGCTGTTTAATCTCTCTTAGACCTGCCATTGATCAGGCCTTCTTACCGCGAACGATCTGCTCTTGCGTGCGCTCGGCTTCTGCCTCGCCGTCTGCGGCTTCGGGTGCCAGACCCTCCGCGGAAACGAACGAGCTGTGGTAGGCCTCAACGCCTTCCTTCAACGCTGCCAGAGTGTCATCCTCCAGCAGGCCCGTCTCCTTGATGGTCTTCAAAACACCAGTACGCGAACGCAGGTAATCAAGCAGGCCCTTCTCGAAACGAGCAACGTCAGCAACCGGAATATCATCCAAGTAGCCGTTGGTGCCCATCCAGATCGAAGCAACCTGATCCTCAATCGGATACGGGTTAGCCTGCGACTGCTTCAGCAACTCCATGAGGCGTTCACCGCGGGTCAGCTGCGCCCTGGTGGTCGCATCAAGGTCCGACGCGAACATCGCGAAGGCGGCCATCGAGCGATACTGCGCAAGCGTGATCTTCAGCGTGCCCGAAACCTTCTTCATGGCCTTAATCTGCGCGTCGCCACCAACACGCGACACGGAAATACCAACATCCACTGCCGGACGCTGGTTGGCGTTAAAGAGGTCCGACTGCAGGAAGATCTGGCCGTCCGTAATCGAAATAACGTTCGTTGGAATGTAAGCGGAAACGTCGTTCGCCTTCGTCTCGATGATCGGCAGACCCGTCATGGAGCCACCACCGAGTTCATCGGAAAGCTTCGCGCAACGTTCAAGGAGGCGCGAGTGCAAGTAGAAGACGTCACCGGGGTAAGCTTCACGGCCCGGCGGACGACGGAGAAGGAGCGATACCGCGCGGTATGCTTCCGCCTGCTTCGAAAGATCGTCAAAAACAATGAGGACGTGCTTGCCGTCGTACATCCAGTGCTGGCCAATAGCCGAGCCCGTGTACGGAGCCAAATACTTAAAGCCTGCCGGGTCCGATGCTGGGGAAGCCACGATCGTCGTGTACTCCATCGCGCCGGCCTCTTCGAGGGCACCGCGAACAGCTGCGATCGTTGAGCCCTTCTGGCCAATAGCCACGTAAATGCAACGAACCTGCTTCTTCGGGTCACCCGACTCCCAGTTAGCGCGCTGATTCATGATCGCGTCAAGAGCAATCTGCGTCTTACCCGTCTGACGGTCACCAATGATCAACTGACGCTGACCACGGCCAATCGGAATCATCGAGTCAATAGCCTTAAGGCCAGTCTCAAGCGGTTCGTGCACTGACTTACGCATCATCACGCCAGGAGCCTGCAACTCCAGTGCGCGCATGCCCTCAAGATCCGTGATCTCACCAAGACCGTCAATCGGGTTACCCAGCGGATCAACCACGCGACCGAGGTAGCCATCACCTACCGGAACCGAGAGGACCTCGCCGGTGCGACGAACCTGCTGGCCCTCCTCAATGTTCGTGTAATCGCCGAGGACGATGACGCCGATTTCGCGAATATCGAGGTTCGATGCAAGTCCGAGAGTTCCATCTTCAAAGCGGAGGAGCTCATTGGCCATAACGCCAGGTAGGCCTTCGACGTGTGCAATACCGTCAGCAGCTAGGGTGACGTGGCCGATTTCCTCCACAGCGGATTCCGACGGCTCGTAGGATTCTACGAAGCTGTCCAGAGCCGCCCGGATTTGTTCGGGCCGGATAGAAAGTTCAGCCATTGAGCTTTTCCTTACCGTTTAGAAATGTTGAAAACATGGGGTTCAGCGCACCAACTCTCGTTTAGCTTTAGCCAAGTTGGATTTCACTGTTGCATTAATGCCGTCACCATCTACCTCGATGTGAAGACCGCCAAGGAGCGACGGATCCACTTCGGTATTAACTGCAACGGCGCTTTGATACCTAGCCTCGAGAATCTTTTGGAGACGCTCGACCTGGGTTTGAGATAGCGGGGATGCCGATGTGACCGTGGCGAACAAGCGACCGCGACGAGAAGCCGCCTGGTGCGTGATTTCGCGGATCAATGACAGCAACCTGCCATGAATTGAGAGGCGAACCTGACGTCGCAAAAGGCGCGACGAGAACGGAGTGAGCACATCTGCGAAGAAACGTGCAGCAAAATGAGCACGGTCATGAGCAGAACCAACACCCAGATCAGACAGATTAATGCGAAGCTCGCGATTATCCGCAAGGAAGTTATGCACCGCGAAAAGCTCTTCTTCAACCTGCTTCAGCTGACCGGCCTGCGCAGCAGCACTAAACACCGCTTCATTACCAAGCTGTTCAGCCGCAACCTCAAGGTCACGGGAGCTCGACCAGCGCTTGCTGGCCAGAGTCTGCATGATCTCGATAGTTTGGGGCTCAACTCCATTGGCCAGAAGATCATGCGCAAGCTGGCGCTTGTCCGCCTCGGTTCTGCCCGGATCGGTAAGCGCGTGAGCCACGCGCCCTGATTCACGCAACAGGTCCGAAATCCCATAAAGATTTTCGGCAACCGCCATTGCATCAGCGTCCGAGCGCAAGGCATCAGTTAGCACCTTGAGTCCAGCCTGGTAGCTGTTCTCACTCGCTGCACGCATTTAAGACTCCTGTACTGTAGTTTCAGATTCGAGATCGTCGAGGAACCTATCAACAATACGAGCCGTAAGCTCGCTGTCCTTCAGGTGTTCACCAACAATCTTCTCTGCAAGTTCGGTGGCAAGAATCCCAATCTCAGACTTGAGTGAGATTTCAGCCGCCTGGCGCTCCGCCTGAATCTGACGCTGTGCGTTCGACAAGATGCGCTCAGCCTCAGCTTCGGCCTCCTTGCGCGCTGCCGCCACAATCGACTTAGCGTCTTCACTAGCGTCGGAACGGATGCGACCTGCATCAGCATTCGCAACCTGGATCAGCTCTTCAGCCTCACGCTTTGCCAGCGCCTCGGCTTCCTTCGCCCGATCAGCTGCGTTCAGCCCTTCTTCAATCTTTTGTGCACGCTCATCTAGGATCGCGTTGAACTTAGGAAGTGCGTACTTGTAAAGAACAAGTCCGATGATGATCAACACAATCAGCTGCCATACGATGTCGTATAGCGGCGGCAACAAAATGTTGGGCTCTTCTGCCGCCTGAGCTGTTGCGGGTAGGATCGTCATGCTAGAAGATCAATCCCGGAACAAGACCGATGAGGCCCAGCGCCT
Organism: Actinomyces sp. S4-C9; assembly: GCF_000758775.1. NCBI lineage: Bacteria > Bacillati > Actinomycetota > Actinomycetes > Actinomycetales > Actinomycetaceae > Actinomyces > Actinomyces sp. S4-C9. Next base: position 27,495 of record NZ_JRMU01000001.1, read on the forward strand.
CAATAAGAGCTAGACCAATGTACATGTTCGTCGAGAGCTTGGATGCGACCTCCGGCTGGCGGGCGGTAGCTTCCTGCGTCTTGCCAATCATGTAGCCCAGGCCAATACCCGGACCAAGCGTTGCGATGCCGTAGCCTACTGCTGCGATCGAACCAGTCATGTTTGCTTTCCTTCTCTATGTTGCCAAGGCGCTTTTGCGCCAAGGAGTCTGTTTTTGGCTTACTGCCTAGTGGGTCTCAATAGAAGTCTTGATGTAAACGGCCGTCAGGATCGAGAAAATGAATGCCTGCAAACCGGCCACGAAAATCTCAAACGCGGTAATACCAATCGCGCCTGCGAACGTTAGAACCGCAACGCCCTTCAGCGCGCCCGCGGCCTCGAAGAACAAGAAGTGAGTTCCAAAAAATGTCAGAGCGAGCATCAGGTGCCCCGCCAGCATGTTTGCCAACAAACGGATGGTCAGCGTTGCCGGACGAATAATGAACGTTGACAGGAACTCAATGGGCGTTAGCAAAATGTACAGAGGCCAGGGCACGCCCGGGGGAAATAGCTGATTCTTAAAGAACTGTCCAGCGCCCAGGTGCTTAATCCCCGCGCCCACGAACACCACGTAGGAAATCAGTGCGAAACCAAGCGGTACAGCCACCACGGACGAAGCCGCGATGTTCAAGCCCGGAATAACACCCGTAATGTTCATGAACAGCACGCCAAGGAAGATCACCGTGAGGATCGGCGCGTACTTACGCCCGTTCTTCTCTCCGAGAGTCTCAATCGCAACCTTGTCGCGAATGAACACAATCAAACCTTCGAGAATCGACTGTCCCTTAGTGGGGATCAGCTTCGCCCTCGATGCCCCAATCGAAAATACGAGCACCAGAAGCACCGTAGCGATAAGACGAACGAGAACCAAACGGTTCATTTCGAAGATCGTGCCCTCAAAGGCAAACGCTGGAGGGAAGAAGTCCCCAATTCCCGGCATCGCTGAAACTGGTCCTTGACTAGCCATTGTCAAAGCGGACAACACTGTTGCGGAGAACAGGATGCACCCCCTGGTAGAAGTGTTACGGCCCTACACCGTACATGAGGAATATACCCCATACTGTATACGGTCTGAGCTCGCCTAATGCCAAAACCTAGATAATGCTATCAGGATCACTTTCGCCCGAACGCACATTTTACTATTCTTTTTCATCCTTAGGCAGATCTATGGTTGGCACTTTAGAGCTTGCTAACGTCCACGTCTGCACGGCTGCCTGCGCAATCACCGAAAGGATGAGGGCGAGGCCCAGCGCCGTATGGTTGAGCCCCGTCAGATTCTTCACAATCAACACGGTTGCAATGACCACCACGACCTTGAATAGGTAGTCGCCCACCATAAGAGCAGCCTGCGAATCCAGATTCTTCATCGCCAGTGACATGGTGAACCAAGTAACCAGGGCGAGCAAAATACCGACCACTCCCCCAATAAGGCCAGAAACACCCGCCAAGGCGCCTCCGGAGAAATAAGCGACAGCGCCCGCCAGGACCGCGACAACCACGGAAACTTTCAAAACGTTCTTCACAGTTTTTGAAACCGCGGCGCGAAGCGCATCGGTGGGTACTAGCGGTGTAGACATTCGCGTCACTTCCTTTGCATCTTCTGCCGCAAGCCCGGCAAGAATCGAACCGTAAACACAATACTAATGATCACCGCAGGAATCGCCACGGTGGCTACCTGCTTGGGGCTGAACACGATAAGCGCGACCGCAGAGAACGTAATCACAGCGGTCCACAGATACATGATCATCACGACCCCCACCTGACTGTGCCCCAGGTTGAGTAGGCGGTGATGAAGGTGCATTCGATCCGCTTGGAACGGTGATTTACCGGCCCGTAAACGCCGGAAAACAGCCAGAGTCATGTCTACCAGCGGAATGACTATCACCAGCAGGGGCAAAACTATAGGGAGCAAACCGGTAATGACCTGCTCTGTGCCCAGCACACTCGGATCAATCTGGCCGGTAACGATAATGCCCGCGGCTGCAACGATCGTACCCAACGTAAGAGCGCCGGAATCTCCCATAAAGATTGAGGCCGGGTGAAAGTTGTGCGGCAAGAATCCAACGCAAATGCCAACCAGTACCGCAACAATCAGCGACGATGTCGTAGCGTAGGTCAGCGCCCCGGTAACGCGGGTAAGCATGTAGGAATACACGAAGAAAGAAAACGCGCCAATCCCTACAACACCTGCAGCCAGACCATCCAACCCATCTACGAAATTCACCGCATTCATGATGGCCACGAACATGAAGATAGTTACGAACAGTGACAGATTAGAAGAACCGATAGTAATACCGAATATCGGAAACGAAATCAGCTGTACGCCAAAGTAGGCCATGAACACAGCAACCAAAATCTGGCCTGCCAACTTGGCCAGCCAGTCTAGCTCCCAAATATCATCCACGAGGCCCAGCAATGCGATTGCGAGCACCCCAATCATCACTGCCCAGGGTGTGCCCGTTTGAAACACGGGATCGAAATAGTCGAGCCGAGACGCGAACAGCATGGCAACGATAAACCCTATTGCCATTCCTACACCGCCGAGACGAGGTGTTGGCACGGTGTGCACGTCCCTTTCTCGAACTGGCGTAAGCACGCGCCACTCCAGCGATAGGCGTCGCATTATCGCGGTCATCACAAACGTGATTCCCGCCGCTAGCACCATCACTAGAATGTAGAGCTTCACTTGTTAATAAGCACTTTCTGACCGCAGGCCGCCTCGATGTCTGCAACCGAAATCATGCCGGCTCGAAGCAGAACCGGAACGTCATCCGTAACGTCGATAATTGTCGAGGGTACAGGGCCTGGAGTTGGCCCCGAGTCGATGTAGCAATCAACGCCCTCGCCAAAATATTCTATTGCCTCTTCAACACTTGTTGCCGCAGGTTGTCCGGTCAGGTTCGCAGAAGTCACCGCTAGAGGACCAACCGCGCGCAAAACTCCCAGCGTTGTCTCGTGGTTAGGCATTCGGATCGCAACCGTATCTTTAATATCGCCCAGATCAAAGCGGATCCCCTCCGCTGCCTTCACGATCAGCGTGAGGGCGCCCGGCCAGAACGCACCTATCAGGCGATGCGCGACCTCATTCAGCTGCGAACTCACCCTGGCGGCATCCTCCGGATCCGCGATGAGCACCGGCGGGGGCATCTGCCGCCCCCTCCCCTTCGCAGCTAACACTGCATTTACCGCGCTAGTTGAATACGGGTCTGCCCCAATGCCATACACTGTGTCGGTAGGCAAAACCAACAATCCACCGGCCTCAACAATCTTCTTCACGGCCTGCGCATCAGACGGCGAAATTCCCTCGTGCGCATCCACTTTCATGCTTTCCATTATCTACATTCACCTAACGGTTTTTGAGCTACAACAAACCGGGGGCGCTCATTCAAATCCGCGATCGTGGAGACGTTCGCAAATCCGGCGTCTCTCGCAATCTCGCGAATGGCCTCCCACTGCGTGTCATCATGTTCCATGCCGAATCGTCCGCCCGGTTTCAAATACCGGTAGATCAGCGGAACTAGACCGCGCACAAAGTCCAGGCCATCATCTCCCCCACCCCACAGGGCCTGCGGCGGATCAAAATCGAGCTCCGGAGCCAGCGCTCTGGGCGGCACATAGGGAGGATTCGATACAACCAGATCAAACTTGGCCTCCCACTGCGGGTTGAATACCAGCGCGTCGCCTTGAATCACCGGCACCTTTAGGCCGAGGGACTCGGCATTAGCGCGAGCGGCCGCACAGGCCTCCTGCGACTTCTCCAATGCAACCACATCCGCGCCGCGCGTATTTGCCGCAACTGCTAACGCAAGTGCTCCCGAACCGGTGCACAGATCCAATACCGCGGCCGGCTGGCTCCCAATAGCGTCAATTGCCCATTTCGCCAGGACCTCTGTTTCGGGCCGCACACAAAACACGCCGGGACCAGCCCCAAGTTCGAGGCCATAAAACCACATTTTCCCGAGCACGTGCTGTAGCGGCTCGCGAGACGCCCGACGCGCAATCATCGCCTCTATTTCCCACACATCATCCGGCTCGATCTCGCGCGGCCACATATACATCGGTTCGCTGAGTGTGGCCTCAAAAATCGCACGTGTATCAGCCTCGGCGCTATCGACACCGGCACGGGCAAGGGCTTGCACCTGCTCGCGAAATAGGCTCAGCGGGTTCACTACTACTCTTTTGACTGACCCGCCGCGTCCATGCGTTCCTGCTCATCCATGACGATGGCAGAATCAATCACCGGACCCAGGTCGCCATCGAGCACGTTCGACAAGTTATACGCCTTGTACCCCGTGCGGTGGTCAGCAATGCGGTTTTCAGGGAAGTTGTAAGTGCGAATACGCTCCGAACGGTCCATCGAACGTACCTGCGACTGGCGTACCGCAGCTTCCTCCGCCTCGCGCTCCTCACGCTGCTTTTGAATCAAACGCGCCTTCAACACGCGCATAGCAGCCTCACGGTTTTGAATCTGCGACTTCTCGTTCTGCATCGACACCACGATGCCCGACGGAATATGCGTAATACGCACCGCCGAGTCCGTTGTGTTCACCGACTGCCCACCCGGACCCGACGAGCGATACACGTCGATGCGCAGATCATTTTGATCAATCTCGATCTCTTCATCGTCGTCCTCGACTTCAGGAACCACAATCACGCCCGCAGCGGAAGTGTGCACACGTCCCTGCGATTCCGTAACCGGCACTCGCTGCACGCGGTGCACGCCGCCTTCGAACTTCAAGTTCGCCCATACGCCGTCCTCCGGCGCCACATTACCTTTCGAAGCAATAGACAGCGAGATTTCCTTCAAACCACCCAGGCCCGTAGGCGTTGAAGACAACTCCTTTACCTTCCAGCCCTTCGTCTCCGCGTAACGCGTGTACATGCGAGCAAGATCAGCCGCAAACAGCGCCGACTCCTCGCCGCCCTCACCGGCCTTCACTTCCAAAATCACATCATCAGCATCAGAGGGATCACGCGGGACCAACGTGCGCACCAGTTTGTCGTGAGCCTGCTCCAGAGCTTGCTCCATACCGGGCAACTCCGCCGCGAACTCATCATCGAGCTCCGCCATCTCCTGCGCCGCCTCAAAATCTCCCAGCGCCTGCGTGAACCGATCGGCAACCGCCTTCACTGCGCCCAGCTCTGAAAAGCGCTTCGCAAGCTTGCGCGAACGCGCCCTATCGCCCAACACCTGCGTATCAGCAAGTTGAAGCTCAACCTCCCGATACTCCTGAAGCAAAGGCTCAACCGCCTGCAACTCGTGGCTGTAATCTTGACCCACTTGGTCCTCGCTTTTCATCAAACTGGCCGGCTTAGCGGCTCCCTACGTCCAAAATACAGTAGCGGCGCCACGCCCCAAACCTGGGCGCGGCGCCGCCAAAAAATAACTAGCGCTTACGCTTACCGTAGCGAGCCTCGAAGCGAGCCACGCGACCACCGGTATCAAGAATCTTCTGCTTGCCGGTGTAGAACGGGTGGCAGTTCGAGCAAACATCAACGCGGAGCTCATTTTCGCCCAAGGTCGATGCCGTATCAAACTCATTGCCGCAGGTGCACGTCACGTGCACTGCCTTGTAATCGGGGTGTACACCCTGCTTCATGGTTTTCTCCTTAAGGAATTCGAGGATGCCGGGTCCAGACGCTTAATTCGCTGGTGAACCGGAACCGCCGTTTAGTTTGCCAGGTTTGGCCACTAATTTCCAGGTGGCCGGCCGTACAATAGATCACTATTTACGGCCGGCCCCCTCATTACTCTTTTGGCGTTGTCTTCGCGATTGCCATGAGGAACTCCGCGTTGTTTTGCGTGTCCTTCAACTTGTCAAGCATAAGCTCAAGCGCCTGCTGTTGATCGAGCTGGCCAAGCACACGACGCAGACGCCACATGATGGCAAGCTCTTCCTTCTTAAACAGCATCTCTTCACGCCTCGTACCCGACGCGTTGACATCAACCGCCGGGTAGATGCGACGCTCAGACAGCTGGCGCGACAAGCGCAGCTCCATGTTGCCCGTGCCCTTGAACTCTTCGAAGATAACCTCATCCATCTTCGAACCAGTCTCCACAAGAGCCGAAGCGATAATCGTAAGCGAACCGCCCTCTTCGACATTACGCGCAGCACCAAAGAACTTCTTTGGCGGGTACAGTGCCGAAGCATCCACACCACCGGACAGGATGCGGCCAGACGCCGGCGCTGCCAAGTTGTATGCGCGGCCGAGGCGCGTGATCGAATCGAGTAGAACAACCACGTCGTGACCCAGTTCAACCAGACGCTTAGCGCGCTCAATTGCGAGCTCTGCAACAATCGTGTGGTCCGAAGCGGGACGGTCAAACGTCGAGGCAATGACCTCACCCTTAACCGTGCGACGCATATCGGTGACCTCTTCAGGACGCTCATCCACGAGGACAACCATCAGATGCACATCCGGGTTGTTCTGCGAAATCGCGTTAGCCATCTGCTGCATGATGATCGTCTTACCGGCCTTAGGAGGCGAAACGATCAAGCCACGCTGCCCCTTACCAATCGGAGCCACGAGATCAATGATGCGCGGCGTAATTGCCTTCGGCGTGGTCTCAAGACGCAGGTGCTCATCCGGGTAAAGCGGGGTTAGCTTCGAAAATTCGGGGCGTTCGCCAGCCTGCTCGACCGAAATGCCATTGATCGAATCAACCGCAACAAGGGCGTTGTACTTCTGACGCTGCCGCTCGTTCTGACGCGGCTCACGGATAGAACCAACAATCGCGTCACCCGGACGCAGGTTCCAACGACGCACGTTGCCAAGGGTTACGTAAACGTCATTCGGGCCAGGTAAGTACCCGGAAGTACGAACAAACGCGTGGTTATTCTGTACGTCCAAAATGCCGGCAACCGGAATCAACACGTCATCTTCTTGCAACTGCGGCTCTTCATCATCGCGACGACGCTTCGTGCGATCCCGACCACGGCGCCTACGACCACGGTCATCGCGGTCCCTGCCATCGCGGTTGTTATCGCGGTTGTTGCGCTTGTTTCGCCTGCGGTTTGAGCCGTGGTCGCTATCCGCTCCATCATCGGAATGCGAATCCTCTGCCGAAGGTAGCTTGATCTCATCAAGCAGGTTCGTAGTGCCAGCTCCGTCGTGCGAATCTTGCGGCTCACCCAGCTCCGCCTTCACATCCAACTGGATGGCTGCCGGGGTTCCCCCATTGCTCTCCGCACGGCGGCGCCTACGACGAGGCTCAGCGGAGTCCTCTTTGCCGGTTGACTCACTCTTGGAGGCAGGAGTCGAATCCTCACGCTTCTTCTCTGTGCGCTTCTGCCCAGATTTAGCCTGCGAGTTTTCTTCCGACTGCGGTTTCGATCCCTGCGCGCCTCGAATCGCTGCCAGAAGTTCAGCTTTACGCATCTTCGCCGTGTCCTGAAGTCCCATTTCAGTGGCAACTTCACGCAGTTCAGCAAGACGCATCTGCGACAGTGGGCGCTTTTTAGTAGTTGGGTTTTCGCTCAACGAATTTCCTTACTTTTACCGGCCATAGGCCATGAAAGACTGCTATTAAAGCAGGAGCGTTTCCATCATTGATACAGGAAGAAAGAGACACAAAAGATGAGAATGCATTCTTCCCGGCGCTAAACGCAAGATGGAAGATTTAGATAGCTAACAGTAGTTAGCAGTGGCTCAACGAGCCGCTCCCAATGCTATCAGCAAAACACTCGTTTTGAAAATATACACAAGCCGCGAGGACCTACAGGCCCGCAATTGGGCTCTCCCCACCCTCACGAGAAGCCTCCATAGACGCGCCAGCCGCCGTAATACCAGGATTCTTCACCGTCCAGCCGGCAGCCTTCGCCTCGTCCACAAGTTGCGGATCAAGCGTTCCAAACACAAGCACCGACGGGCCCGCGCCGGAAACTACAGCGGGTAGGCCCTCGCCTCGTAAATACTGCACCAGATCGTAAGTTGATGGCATCGCCTTAGCGCGCTGTGCCTGGTGAAGGCGATCCTCAGTCGCATCCATCAGATGTTCGAGCGGCGCCTGACCCGAAAGAATCAAAGCGAGAAGCGACGCCCTCGAGAGATTAAACGTGGCATCTTCGAGCGGAACCTGCTTTGGGAGCGCTGCCCGGGCCTGCTTGGTTGAAACCTCGAACTTTGGCGTTAAAACCCAAGCGTCAAGGTCTTCGCGCGGCGGCCGCACAACCGTTTTCGCTTGCTTCCCCATCCAAGAGAACGTTACTCCGCCAAAAATAGCTGGGGCAGCATTATCCGGGTGGCCCTCAATCTGCGTAGCCAGCTGGAACACCTCGCCCAACGACATCGATTCTTCGCCCACCAGGCCGCGTGCCAACATCAAACCAGCCACTGCGGCAGCCGCTGACGAGCCCATACCCGCGCCATGCGGAATCCGATTACGCGCCACCATCCGCAACCCGACCTGCGGCATATCCAAGTATTCGAGCCCCTTGCGCACCGAACGGACAATCAGGTTGTCTTCACCCTCGGGAACCTTCCCCGCGCCGTGACCCATCACCTGCACGAACGTCTCGCCCACAACCGCGCGTAGCTCGACCTCGTCAAAAATACCGAGCGCCAAACCCGCGTGGTCAAAACCTGGCCCCAAGTTTGCCGACGTTGCCGGCACCTTCACCCGAACAAAATCATTTGTGAGGCGCATTATGCCTCACCCTCAATTCGAAACACCGATGCGACCTCAACCACTACGGGCAAATCGCGTAGCTTAGCGAGAACATCATCCATGCTCTTCCCGGACGTGGCGCTAGTAGACAGGGTTACCCGCGTGGCCTCCCCCGGCTTCGTCATCTCTTGCGAGACAGTGATCAGCGAAATGCCGCTTTGCCCAAACACGCCCGCAACTTCGGCAAGCACGCCCGGCCTATCTGCAACCAGCAGAGAAACCTGGAAGCGAGAAGATGCCGTGCCCGGACTCAAAATCGGTAGTTTCGCGTACCGCGATTCGCGCGGCGCATGGCCCCCCAAAACACGATGTGAAGCGCCCGCCACCAGGTCAGACAGTACCGCCGAGGCCGTGGGCGCGCCTCCCGCACCCTGACCATAGAACATAAGGCGGCCAGCAGACTCGTTGTCCAATAAGATCGCGTTAAATGCACCAGAAACCGTGGCCAGAGGGTGCGAAACCGGGATCAAAGCGGGATAGACCGCCGCAGTAATGCCTTCTTCACCAGTCGCGCTAGAATGCTCCGCCACCGCGATCAGCTTAATTACCATGTCCGACTTCGCAGCCTGCGCGATGTCCTCCGCAGTAATGCTACTAATTCCCTGCGCCTTAACATCTGCCATCGAAACGCGCGTATGGAATGCGAGCGAAGCCATGATCGAACACTTCGCAGCCGCATCAAGCCCCTCAACGTCGGCCGTGGGGTCCGCCTCGGCAAAACCGAGTTCCTGTGCCCTTGCCAGCGCATCCTCGTACGTTGCACCCGTTGTGGTCATCTGGTCAAGGATAAAGTTAGTAGTACCATTCACGATTCCAACCAGGCGATTCACCCGGTCACCCGCGATCGACTCACGTAAGCCATACACAATCGGAATTGCGCCGGCCACGGCAGCCTCGTAATAAAGATCCGTGTCGTTTTGTTCCGCAAGCTCGTAAAGCTCCGCTCCGTGCTGGGCCAGTAGAGCCTTATTGCCAGTAATCACCGTTGAACCATTACCGAGGGCGCGCTTCACGTACGTGAACGCAGGCTCAATACTGCCGATCAGTTCGATCACAATGTCGGCCCCGTCGATCGCCTCATTCGCATCCGTAGTGAGCAGAGCAGGATCAACCTCAAAATCACGCTTCGCGTTCACATCGCGCACCAGCACCGACTGAACCTGCAAGCGCGCTCCAGCCCGTGCGGCCAAATCCGCCTGGTGCTCTTCAATCAGACGAATAACCTGCGAACCAACCGTACCCGCACCTAGAACGGCAATCTTTTGAACACTACTCACTTTTCCTCCACAAGTTCAGCGGTGTTTAACGCGGCGTCACGCGCAAACAAATCCTCGAGCTTTTCTGGATAAATCAACCAATGCGGCTCTCCCATGCCCACGCCGAGCGTGCCCGGACGAGTCAGCATGTTGTAATTCGACGACATCGAATGCCCGTACGCGCCCGTTGCGGGCACAGCAAGCACATCACCCTCGTGAATATCACCAGGCAATGCCACATCAGAAACCACCACGTCGCCGGACTCGCAGTGCTTACCCACCACGCGGGCCAAACACAGCGGCGCATCCGAAACTCTGTTAGCCAGCAGCGCCGTGTACTTCGCTTCATAAAGAGCGGGACGGATGTTATCCGACATACCCCCATCGACAGAGACGTATAGGCGTGAGCCTCCCTCAATCGGCACATCTTTAACCGTGCCCATCCGGTACAGCGTCACCACAGCCGGGCCAATCACCGACCGCCCCGGCTCCACCGACACATGCGGCACTTTAAGATCAAACTTCTCGCACGCCTCGCGCACAGCGCCCGCGAGCGTGCGAGCAATATCCTTTGGCGCGAGGGGCTGAGGGTCCGCACCCGTGTACGTGATCGCGTAGCCGCCACCCAAATCAAGTTCGTGGCAAACCACGCCCTCATCAGCCAACTGCTTTGCCAACGACAACAGGCGCGAGGCGGACTCGGCAAACGCCTCGAGGTCACGAATCTGGGAGCCAATATGGGCATGCAATCCCATGAACTCAAGCGAATCATGTGCCGCAATTTTGCGGGCAGCCTCCAGAGCCATACCCGACGCCAACGACAAACCAAACTTTTGGTCTTCATGCGCGGTTGCGATGAACTCATGACCGCCAGCATGCACGCCTGTAGTCACCCGTATCATCACGCGGGCGCGGCGGCCCAACTCACTGGCAATGCGAGCAACCCGTTCCACCTCGCCTATTGAATCAACCACAATTCGCGCAATGCCACGGGTTCCAGCGCTGACCGCCAAACGTAGTTCTTCATCCGACTTGTTGTTGCCGTGCAACCCCACCAGATCGGGATCCGCGCCCGCACGAAGCGCGAGTGTGAGTTCACCCAAGCTCGCCGTATCCACGCCCATGCCGGCGCTGGTGACCAGTTCAATCACGCGCCCGCTCATCAGCGCCTTAGCCGCGTAGTACGCCGAGCCCCCGCCCATGCCATAGCCGTCCCAGAATTCCTCGGCCATAACGGTTGCCCACACGTTCGCGCGGCCATGCAGGTCGGCTTCGTCCAGCACGTACAGCGGCGAACCGTACGACTGCACCAGTTGCGTAGCGCTGACTTTACCGAGCGAAAGCTCAGTTCCGTCATGCCTTGCACTCCACGGCCACAGATCGGGCCGCTCGCTTGGCCGCGGCGCCAAAAGATTATTGAGGTCGTGGCTCATCCCGATAGTCCCTACATACGCTCTGGGGCGGACACCCCAAGGAGGTCCAAACCGTTACGCAGAACCTGCGCCACCGCATCGTTCAACCAGCGGCGAGCCACGTGACCAGCATCAACCTCTTCGTCCGCACGCGGCGTCACGCGGCACTGCGCATACCAAGTGTGGTAAGCACCAGCAAGAGTTTCGAGGTAGCGTGCCACGCGATGCGGCTCCAAAAACTCCGCAGCCTGAGCAACCACCGTTGGGTACTGCGCGAGCACGCCCAATAGTTGCCCGTCTGCCGGGTGCGAAAGCGCCGCCGGATCAAACTCGCCGCTACGCGTAACGCCGTGTTCCTCCGCGTTGCGCGCCACATTAGCCGTACGGGCATGCGCGTACTGCACGTAGTAAACCGGGTTGTCATTCGTATTCTGCGACAGCAAGTCAAGATCGATGTCAAGGTTTTGATCCATCGACGCGCGAGTAAGCGAATAACGAGCCGCATCCACACCGACCGCATCCAGCAGATCATCCAGCGTCACGATCGTGCCCGCACGCTTCGACATGCGCACCGGCTTGCCGGAGCGGACCAGGTTAACCATCTGACCGATCAGAATCTCCAGGTTCTCATGCGGCACATCGCCAAACGCCGCGCACATCGCCATCATGCGGCCGATGTAACCGTGGTGATCCGCACCCAGCAGATACACGGCCTTATCAGCTCCGCGCGCCCTCTTATCCAAGTAGTACGCCAGATCGCCCGCAAAATAAGCCGCGTCGCCATCCGACTTCACCAGCACACGGTCCTTATCATCACCAAAGTCGGTGGTGCGAAGCCACAGTGCGCCATCCTTTTCGAAAATGTGGCCGCGCTCACGCAAAATCCGAATCGCCTCATCCACTGCGCCGGACTCATGTAAAGAATCCTCATGGAAGAACACGTCAAACTCAGATCTGAACTCCTTTAGCTTCACCTTAATCTCGGTGAACATGAGCTCCACGCCGCGAGCGCGGAACGCTTCCACGGCCTCGCTTTCGCTCAAGTCCAGCGGATTTGGCTCGCCAGCCGCAAGCGAGTCAGCGATCACCTGCTTAGCGATGTCCTCAATATACTGGCCGCCATAACCGTCCTCGGGCGCTGGCTGCCCCTTTGCACGCGCATACAGCGAACGGGCAAAACGATCAATTTGCGCACCGTGATCATTGAAGTAGTACTCGCGAGTAACGTCCGCGCCAGCTACCTTCAACAGACGTGCCATCGAATCGCCAACCGCCGCCCAACGCGCGCCGCCAAGATGAATAGGGCCGGTTGGATTAGCCGACACGTATTCCAGATTTACATGCTTGCCAGCCTGCGACTCGTTTCGGCCGTAATCCTCGCCCGCCTCCAAAATCGTGCGTGCGAGCTCGCCGGCCGACGCCGCATCCAAACGGACGTTAATAAAGCCCGGGCCCGCTACCTCAGCCTGCGCAATACCGGCCTGGGAAGCCAAACGATCCGCAATAATCTGAGCGAACTCGCGCGGATTCATCCCCGCCTTCTTCGCCAGACGCATCGCGATATTCGTCGCCCAGTCACCGTGCTCTCGGTTACGCGGACGCTCCACCGTTACATCCTGCTCGATGTCCTCGACGTCCAAATTAATCGCACCGTCGCTAACGGAGCCGGTCAGAACCTCATGAATAAGCTTTTCTAGATCTTTAGGAGTCACGCCCCCAATCTTAAAGGCAAACCTCCGCCCCGCGTAACCAGAGCCCACCGAGCGAACAAAGCCACCCGAAGTAGAGGCACGCAAAAGGGCAGGCTCGCAACCGAACCTGCCCTCAAGCTCACATAAATCAGTGCTTATTCTCGTACTCGCTCATCAAACCAATCCGGTAAGCGTGACGAGAATCGCCCGAAAACTCCGTTGCAAGGAACACGTTCACAAAGTGAGCAGCCTCTTCCATCGTGTGCTGACGGGCACCAATTGCAATAACATTCGCATCATTATGCTCGCGAGCCAACACCGCAGTGGCCTCATTCCACACCAGTGCGGCGCGAACACCCTTCACGAGGTTCGCGGCCATCTGTTCACCGTTGCCACTACCACCGATCACGATGCCAAGTGAACCCGGTTCAGCCGCCACGGCCTCACCACAGGGAATACACATCGTTGGGTATGCGTCGAGCGCATCGTACTGCGTTGCACCATGGTCAACGACGTCGTGGCCCGCCTCCTTCAACATTTCAATCAGGTAGTTCCGAAGCTCAAATCCAGCATGATCAGCTGCGATGTGTACGCGCATTGCGACCTCCAAAGAAAGATTGTTTACCTAATTATTACACGAAGCCGCGGAACATAGTTGAAAAGCAAAATATGGCCCATCAAAAGGGCCTTTACCCGCTCACGCCACAAAACGAAAAGCGCCCCGAACAGGACTCGAACCTGCGACCTTCTGCTCCGGAGGCAGACGCTCTATCCGCTGAGCTATCGGGGCCTGGCTATCTGAAAAGCCGTTGTAATCGTACCAGGGAGGCTAAGAAACCGTTAAATGAGACCGGTGATCACAAGGATTTGCGGGCGCGAATAATCTCACGGACCAAAACCGGATCGTCCGAGATGATCGCATCAACACCAGCATCTAGCGCTTGAACAATCTCTTCTGGCTCATTCAGCGTCCACACATGCACCCCAATCCCAAAGGAATGCGCAAAACTAACAAAACGTTTAGACACCAGCCGGATAGGACCGATCTTTAACGGAATTTGTGCGGCCACCACTCCGAAGCGCGGCCAATTCTGTCGTGTAACCAGACGCCTCGTGTTCGTCTGCGCGGCAAGAAACAGGCGCGCAACCTCCACTTGTCCCAAGGAAGTGCTAATCTCCGGCGCAACCTCGCGGATACGCTGCAGGCGGCCCGAATCAAATGAGGCTAAACACACTCTATCCATCGCACCGTGAGCGCGGATAACCTCAATCATTGGACGCCAAACGTCCTCTTCTTTCGCATCGATATTTAGCTCTAGATGAGGGAAAGCCTGCAAAACCTCAGCAAGCAGAACCGGGCCGCGCGCAGAACCGTTGATCGTCACATTTTGCAACTCTTCCAACGTGTGAGCCGAGACAAGACCAAAACCGTCCGAAACTCGATCCAGAATCGGGTCGTGTATCAACACCACGTGGCCATCAGCCGTCAAATGAGCGTCCGTTTCCACGAAGTGAAAACCGAGCCTATCGCAATTCTCGAATGCTTCCCACGAGTTTTCCGGAGCCAAATTAGCGCCGCCACGGTGCGCTACAACCAGCGGGGCTCCTCTACGAGGAACGTCATACATAAACTAGTCACAACCTTGGCCTGGCTGGCGAGCATTATTTTGTTGCAACCACACCATTGGATCCACCAGCTGATCGTCTTTATCATGCACCTCAAAGTGCAGGTGCGGGCCGGTAGAAGTTCCCGTATTACCCACCGAAGCGATCCGCTGTCCCGCGCTTACCTGATCCCCAGCCTTCACCAGGACATCCTCGGCGTACATGTGCGCGTAACCGGTGTAAAACACCTCTCCATCGGACTTAGTGTGCTTGATCAAAATCCAATAACCGTAGCCCTCCATGGGCTCCGATGCCTGCACCACGCCATCTGATGCAGCAAAAATAGGAGTTCCATTCGGGCTGGCCATATCCAGCCCCTCATGCAACTTGGAATACCCCAGAACCGGGTGGAACCTATATCCGAACGGGGACGCAATGTTAAACGTTCCCTCAAGTAGCGGCCAAACAATAGGCGCGGATTCTGACACCGAACGGTTACCGTTAGCGGGCATCACCTGTAGGCACTGCGAAATCTCAAGGGGGGTGCGAAGCTTTGCCCTGGAGGCCGCGCCTGCAACCTCACGCAATCCCTCTGCCTCTGCAACAACGACATCAGCGCTTTTAGCCCACGAGGATTGTGCGACCGGTGAAGCTACCACCTTTGAAGGTAGCGCAATTGAAGTATCTGGCCCAACGAAACCAGTTAGTGGAACCGCCACGGTGGCTGCCGCAACCACGGCTACAAGACCACCCTTCAAAAGACTCAACCAACTAGGTTTTTGGATCTTGCGCTTCGAAGACGCTTCTGCCTGCTCACGAAGCTGACGACGCGTAGGGAAAGGCGAGCCATTTGGAGAATCATTCACAGGCAAAATAACTCTTCCCTTCCCGAAAGCATGTAATAACAGGGTGACTCACACGAACTCACGCGGTGAATACATAACGAACTTATAACGCTGGGCCGCGCGGATCAACCCGTTTGAAAAAGCTGTGTACAGACTCACGCCCATCACTTCAAACCGGCACCAATGAGCTACAGACCCAAGTTCGACTCACGCATCCAAGTTGCGCTCGATGAAAACATCCTCACGCTGTAGCGAGTCTCTAACCTCGCCAACCAACTCTTCAATAACGTCCTCTAAGAAAAGCACGCCAACCGTCTGACCATCCTTTACAACCTCTGCCAGATGCGTACCCGAGCGTTGCATGATGCGCAACGCATCCTCGACCTCGTCACCTGCTTGAACAACCGGCATCTCCCTAAAACGCCACTCGTCCAATGGCAAGTCCCGTTGATCCGGGCCCGCAAACAAGATGTCCTTCAAGTGGATGTAGCACACCGGCATGCCCTCTTCATCCACCACCGGGTAGCGCGAAAAACCAGTTTTTGCTACCTCGCGCTCCAGGTGAGCAGGCGTCACGTCACGTGGCACACTCACCAACTCTTCTACCGGCACCATCACGTCACCAGCTCGCTCCTCCGAGAACTCAAGCGTTCCGCTCAGCAGACCGATCTCATCATGGATCGTCCCTTCCTGCTGAGATAGCTCGACGATCGAAGCAACCTCCTCGGCAGTGAACGACGCGGCCACCTCGTGGCGGGGTTCCAAACCGAACAAGCGCACGAACCAGTTCGCAATATGATCAAGACCCACAACAATAGGACGGAACACGTGCCCTATCGCAACCAGTGGCGGGGCCAAAACCAGTAGCGCCTTATCAGGAGCCGAAACCGACATGTTTTTCGGCACCATCTCCCCAAAAACCACGTGCAGGTACAGCACCAGCAGTAAGGCCAATATAAACGCAACCGCATGTGCAGATGCGGCTGGAAGCCCCACGGCTTGCAAAGGGCGCTCTACAAGCCGGGCAATGGCAGGCTCTGCAACCGCGCCCAACGAGGTTGAAGCGACCGTAATGCCCAGCTGGGAGATCGAGAGCATCAGCGAGACATTTTCAATGGCGTAAAGGGCCGTCTTGGCGCCTCGTTTTCCCTCCTCGGCGAGCGGCTCTATCTGCGCCCGACGCGAAGATGTGACAGCGAACTCGGCGGCCACAAAAAACGCATTCAGAAGTAACAAAAAAACTGTGATTAGAAGGCCGGCGGTGATACTCATTTGGTAGCCTCCTGGCCCTCATCCGCTTGTTCTGGCTCAGCTGCGCGCACCAGGATCTGATCGATGCGGCGCTCGTCCATGCGCAAGATCTCTAAAGTTGTGTTTTCAACCTGCACCTTGTCATGAAGTTCTCCGATACGACCGAGCTTGAACATCATGAACCCGCCCAGGGTTTCGTACGGACCATCCTCAGGAACGAAAATGCCGGTACGTTCTAGTAGCTCATCGGGGCGGAGAGTGCCGGGCACCTTCCACGAGCCGTCATTCTGGCGTCTAATACCGTGACGACGGCGGTCATGCTCATCGGCAACTTCACCAACGATTTCTTCCACCACATCTTCTAAAGTGACGATTCCGGAAGTGCCACCATACTCATCCACAACCACCGCGATTTGAAGACCTTCCGCGCGGAGCATGAGCAGCAACGGTGCAAGCGCAAGGGTTTCCGGCACACGGAGCACTTCAGAAGTGAGCGAAGAAGAGAGCACGGACACCTCGCCTCGCTTATCCCAAGGAACCGCGATTGCGCGGCGAAGTGACACGAAGGCCACAATATCGTCCGAGTCATCGCCCACGATCGGGAAGCGCGAGTGGCCCGTAGTACGCGCAAGTTCAACCACATCAGCCGCTGAGGCGGACTCACTCAAATAGACCATGCGACCGCGATCCGTCATTACGTCGATCGCAGTTAGCTCGCCGATACCGATCGACTTAGTTAGTAGCGTCGCAGTTGAGGTATCCAGCGTGCCTTCCTGCGCGGAGTGGCGCACCAATGCGGCAAGCTCTGACGCGGACCTGGCGGAAGAAATCTCTTCCATCGGCGTGATGCCCATAGCGTGCAACACCGCGTTGGCAGTATCGTTCAATACCTTAATCAGTGGGTGGAGCAGCTTTGTGAATACCGCTTGAACCGGCGTAACAAGGCTCGCGGTGTGGAAAGGATCGGCAAGAGCCATGTTTTTTGGAACCAGCTCGCCAAACAGCATCGAAAACGCGTTGATGAAGATGACGGACAGTGCCACCGCGATTGTGGTGGAAAGCGTGAGAGCGAGGCCGAAGCTTGTAAACATCTTCGTGAATAGGTTCAGCAAAGCCACCTGCGTGGTGTAACCCAACAAAATGGTTGTTAGCGTAATACCCACCTGCGCACCCGAAAGCTGGGTGGATAGGATACGCAGTGCTTTAACAACCTGCTTCGCTTTTTTATCGCCTTCATTTGCCCGTCGTTCCACCGACGCAACATCTAGAGCCACATATGAAAACTCTGCGGCAACAAAAACTGCCGTGCCCAGCGTGAGAACAACTCCAAGCAGGAGCATGAGGACGTCATATATCACCGGCTCATCACCGGCCTGGAACTTCGAGGAGGTTCATCTTTATGCATCTATCCCAGCTTAACCGCATTTGCACACTCTCGCTCAAATAGGTGTTTAGAGCCTCATTTGCCCGAGGTCAGATCACCCCGAGAAGACGCTTCTCGAGGCCGCTAATTCCTTTCAACTTTTAAGGTCCAAGCCATAGGCGATTATCAGTTGGGCAAATAACCGTAAAATCTCTCTATATCAAGAGAAAACGGGGATTATTCGTCTTAAACTGATTGAAGTTGCAACGCCCGATCACCATCGAAGCGATCAACTGGAATCGTTGACAATATCGCGAGCCCAAGGAAACAGGAGCGATGACAGAATACACACCCGGCCCGATTCAAGCAGCACCCCGACCTCCGGCCCCGCCTGCCCCTCATGATCCGTCGAGGATTTCCGCAGACTCCGCTCCCGTAGAAGCCTCTGCTCCAGTCGCCGCGTCCGCGTCGCGTTTCAATCCGAACGCTATAGACGAGACTCGCGCAGATCTCCCTCCCATTCCCAAGTCCAAGATCGCCGAGGCAACGTCGCCCTACACCCGCCTTGCAAAGGCTCGTGCCGCGTCCATACTCAACAGTGAAGCTCGTTCCGAGGATGAGACCGAAACTCTAAAGGGAGCGTTCCGCGCCGTTGCGAAGAACATGGAAAGCTCCCTCGAGGTGCCCACTGCAACCTCGGCCCGTCAGATTCCCGCCAAACTCTTGATTGAAAACCGTGCGGTTATTAACGGCCACCTCGCCCGCACTCGCGGCGGCAAAGTTTCTTTTACCCACCTCATCGGCTACGCGCTTGTTGAAGCCCTAGTAGAGATGCCGTCCATGAACGTGCGCTACACGTTTGACGAAAAGGGTAAGCCTGCCGTTGAGCACCTCGCGCACGTTGGCTTCGGCCTCGCAATCGATATTCCTTTGAAAGATAGGAACCGCATGCTCATGGTTCCCGTCATCAAAGAAGCCGACACGCTAACGTTTTCCGAGTTCGTTGCCGCCTACGAGGACATCGTTAAGCGGGCTCGCGAAGGCAAGTTGGGCGCCGGCGACTTCCAGGGTGGCACCGTTACACTTACCAACCCGGGAACAATCGGAACTACGCACTCCGTGCCCCGCCTTATGAAGGGCCAGGGATCGATCATTGGTGTAGGTGCAACGGACTACCCTGCCGAGTGGGCGGGAGCCTCACCGCAACGCCTTGCAAAAATGGGTGTTGGCAAGATCATGACGATGACGTCCACCTACGATCATCGCATCATCCAGGGCGCGGCTTCCGGAGAGCTTCTGCGAATGGTGTCGCGCAAGCTTGCCGGTCAAGACGGATTCTACGACCGCGTGTTTGACTCCATGCAGGTTCCCTACGTTCCCTACCGCTGGGAGCGTGACAAGGAATACAACGAGGAGCGCGAGAAGGGCAAGCCCGCACGCATTGTGGAGCTGATTCACGCTTACCGCGTTGCCGGTCACCTCGCCGCCAACACCGACCCACTGGATTACAAGGTTCGCCGTCACCCCGACCTCAATCTGTCGACGTACGGGTTAAACGTTTGGGACCTGGACCGCTCGTTCCCAACCGGCGGTTTTGGCGGCCGCGATCACATGACTCTACGCGAAATCCTCGAACAGCTTCGCGACACCTACACTCGCTCCACTGGCATCGAATACATGCACATGGTTGATCCGGCCCAGCGCGAGTGGATCCAGGAGCACGTTGAAAGGCCTTGGGAGAAGCCCACGCTTGAAACTCAGCGTCACATCATGACGATGCTGAATAAGGCCGAGGCCTTCGAGCACTTCTTGCAAACCAAGTACATCGGTCAAAAGAGATTCTCGCTGGAAGGCTCTGAGTCGCTGATTCCGCTTCTGGACCGCGTACTTTGGGTGGCCGCTCACGACGGGATCGCTGAGGTTGCCATCGGAATGGCACACCGCGGCCGTCTGAACGTGCTGGCCAACATTGCTGGCAAATCCTACGGCCAGATCTTCTCTGAGTTTGAAGGCAACCAGGATCCTCGCTCAGTCCTTGGATCCGGTGACGTTAAGTACCACCTTGGCACCGAAGGTATTTTCACTGCGGACGACGGCGCGGCAACGAAGGTTTACCTCGCCGCTAACCCGTCCCACCTCGAAGCTGCCGACGGCGTACTGCAGGGCGTTGCGCGCGCAAAGCATGACAAACTGAACGAGCCCGGCTGGCCAATTCTGCCAATTCTGATCCACGGTGACGCCGCATTCGCCGGTCAGGGTGTGGTTTACGAGACCCTGAATATGAGCAGGGTCCCCGCCTACCGCAACGGCGGCACGCTTCACGTGATCATCAACAACCAGATTGGCTTCACCACGCCGAACACGGTGGCGCGCTCCACTAAGTACGCAACCGACATGGCTAAGGGCCTGCAGATTCCAATCTTCCACGTAAATGGTGATGATCCGGAAATGGTTGTGCGTGTTGCAAAACTCGCCTTCGCGTTCCGCCAAAAGTTCAACAAGGACGTCATCATCGACCTGGTCACCTACCGCCGCCGCGGACACAACGAGGGCGACGACCCGTCGATGACCCAACCGGTCATGTACTCCCTGATTGACCGCACGCTCACCACGCGTGACCGCTACACCAAAGACCTCATCGGCCGCGGCGACATCACCGAGGAAGAGGCCGACAAGGCGCTGGCCGAATACAATGCGCTACTGGACGAGATCCTAGAGGAGACGAGGAGCACAGACAAGGCCGCGGTGTCAGGCGAAACCGTTGCAGGCCTGGAACGCCCCGAAGCGCAACGCGCGGGCGAGGGCATGATGATCGGTTGGGAATCGGCAGTAACTCGCGAAGTTATTGAACGCATCGGTGATGCACACCTGGCCATCCCAGAAGGGTTTACGCCACATCCTAAGCTTGCGAAGCTACTCGAAAAGCGTCACAAGATGTCGCGCGAGGGCAAGATTGATTGGGGCTTTGGTGAACTGATCGCGTTCGGCTCGTTGCTGATGGAAGGCACTCCGGTTCGCATGTCCGGCCAGGACGCGCGCCGCGCTACCTTCGTGCAGCGCCACGCGGTCCTCCATGATCACAACGATGGTCGAGAGTGGACGCCGCTGAACTTCCTGGTGGATGAGCAGCCTAAGCTCGACATTAACGATTCAACTCTTTCCGAGTACGCACCAATGGCTTTCGAGTACGGCTACTCGCTGGAGCGCCCCGAAGCACTAGTCCTTTGGGAAGCTCAGTTTGGCGACTTCGCTAACGGCGCGCAGACCGTCGTTGACGAGTTCATTTCATCCGCGGAACAGAAATGGGATCAGCGCTCTTCCGTGACGTTACTGCTCCCCCACGGATATGAAGGCCAGGGGCCGGACCACTCCTCGGCACGCATCGAGCGCTACCTGCAACTGGCTGCGGAAGAAAACATGTGGATTGCCCAGCCGTCCACTCCGGCAAACTACTTCCACCTGCTTCGAACGCAGGCGTACAAGCGTCCGCGCAAGCCGCTCATCGTGTTCACGCCCAAGCAGTTGCTCCGCCTTTCCGCAGCATCTTCCGCAGTTGAGGATTTCACCTCCGGCCACTTCCAGCCGGTAATCGGCGAAGCGAACGAGGCCATCACCGCAGGCGCGCAAGAAGTTGATCGAGTGATTATGTGCTCGGGCCGCGTCTACTACGACCTCGTGAAGGAACGCCAGCGTCGCGGTGACAGCAGGACAGCGATCGTGCGAGTGGAGCAGTACTACCCGCTTCCGCTCGACGAGCTGAAAGTAGCGATTGCGCCGTTTGGCGACGCCGAACTTGTCTGGGTACAAGACGAGCCGCAAAACCAGGGCGCTTGGCCGTTCGTAGCACTGAACCTGTTCACCAACATCGACCGCAAGGTTAATGTAGTGTCTCGCCCGGCGGCCGCATCTCCGGCAGCTGGCACCATGGCACTACACAAGTACCAGCACGAGATTTTGATGGACGGCGCGTTCGAACGCTAACACACCACGGGGCGGGGCTGGCGTTAGCCGGCCCCGCTTTGCGTGTATTGTGAAGGGCTGAAGGAGACGATTGTGAACGACATCAGGCTTTGCGTGATCGGTGACGAACTCGTAGCGGGAACGGGTGATCCCCGTGCCCTCGGGTGGATTGGAAGGGTGCTTGCACGCACCAACGTCCCAGAAACCATGAATGTGTTTCCCCTTGCCATGCCGGGAGAATCCACCACCGAAATGTCACAGCGCTGGGAAAACGAATGCATGCCGCGATTCAAAGACGGGGCCGACAACCGCCTCATCATCGCCGTCGGCAAACAAGATGTGGAGACCGGGCTCTCCACACCCCGAACCCGCCTCAATCTTGCCAACATGGTGGATGTTTCTACCCAACTTGGTATCAAGGTAATGATCGTAGGCCCTCCCCCACTTCAAACCTCCGATTCGCGTCAGCTGTCAGAGGTTGTACGTGCTTGCCGCGAGGTTGCTGAACGCAGATCCATCCCATTTGTGGACACGTTCTCGCCCCTCTTAACGCACGACCAGTGGCATGACGATATCGCGATGTCACAGACCGGCCTGCCAAACCAAGCTGGCTATGGGCTACTGGCATGGATCGTGCTACACAACAACTGGTTCGAGTGGATAGGCCTCCCTCCTCGTGCATAGAATCGGTTAGTCTAGTTTTCCGTATGAAGATATGTGAGTGATATGCAGTCAAATACGCAGTTAGGGGTTCTAACTGACAGGTTTGGTCGTGTTGCTAGCGATCTGCGAGTCTCTTTGACAGACCGATGCAACCTGCGCTGCGAATACTGCATGCCCGCCGAAGGGCTTGAGTGGCTTCCAACGGAAAACACTTTGAGCGATGAAGAAATCCTGCGTCTGATCCGCATCGGCATTGAACTTCTCGGCATCGAGCAGGTGCGCTTTACCGGAGGGGAGCCGCTACTGCGCCGCTCCCTTGAACAAATCGTTTCGCAGACCAAAGCCATGACTACCCATTTGGGCGCGCCGCCACAGATTTCGATTACTTCAAACGGACTCGGCCTCGATAAGCGCGCCGAAGCGCTTTTTAAAGCCGGCGTGTCACGGGCCAACATCTCGCTCGACTCGCTTGACCAGCAACGGTACGCAGCTATCGCTCGGCGGGACAGACTGGCTGACGCGTTGCGGGGCATCGAAGCGGCAGACCGGGCCGGAATGAGCCCAATTAAAATCAACGCCGTTGCGATGAAGGGCATCAATGAAGACGATATTGTCAAACTTCTAGCCTTCTGTCTTGACCACGGTTACCACCTGCGTTTCATTGAGCACATGCCGCTTGGCCCCGCTCATTCATGGAAACGCGACCAGCTACTAACACAGGCCGACATATTGGAGTGGATTTCAAAAAAGTTTGAACTAACTCCTTCCTCAAAGCCGCGCGGTTCAGCGCCGGCAGAGCTTTGGAACGTAGCCGCGAGCGCAGACCACCCCGCCGGGGATGTGGGTGTCATCGCATCTGTAACGAACCCGTTTTGCGACGACTGTGACCGCACGCGGATCACAGCTGATGGGCAGATTCGCACCTGCCTGTTTGCAACCACGGAAACAGACCTACGTGGCCCGCTAAGAGCCGGAGCCAGCGACGAAGAGCTGGCAAACATTTGGATGGGTGCCACCGAGCAGAAGCAAGCCGGGCACGGCATGGGCAGGCCCGATTTTCAACCCCCGAAACGCACGATGTCAAGGATTGGTGGATAGTGGCTACGATCCGTTTCTTTGCCGGCGCGGCCGAAGCCGCCGGCCGTTCAACCGTTAGCGTCGAATCTGCACCAACCGTTGCGAGGCTACTCCAACAGGTTAGTGAAGGAAACGACGTGCTCGAAAAAGTTATCTCCCGCTCGCTACTACTGGCTGAAGGCAAGAAGGTTCTTCCGACCGATTCCGCCGAATCGATCGATACGCTCGACGTGCTTCCTCCATTCGCCGGAGGATAATTGCAACCTCACTAGTAGGCGTTACTCGAAACTCGAGTAACGCCATTTTTCTTGAGACAAGCCTTTAGGCGAGTCAATCGACACCGTAGTTCGCTCATCTTAAGGACGAGTTTACTAACACGATCGTTTTTAATTTCAACATGGTTTTCTATTTGCGAAAACGTTGAATGCCACTTTCTGGCGGAAACATAGGGATCTGAGTCACACCATATTAGGCGGCCATAGTATTTAGGAAAAGTTGCAGATTTGAGGAGGAAATCGTGTCCTTGGCCGACGTCAAACCACGAGAGGGTACACAGGGCCCCTCCCGTCGTTCATTCTTAAAATGGAGCGCCGTCGCCGGAACCGCGACCGCGCTAGCCGCATCACCAGCCGTATTCTCAGGAAAACCCGGCGTGGGTGAAGCCAACCAAGCCTTCGCCGTTGAAGGCGCAGAGGGAGCGGATACCTTCTGGTCCGCATGTACCGTGAACTGTGGTTCGAGGTGCCCGCTGAAGCTACAGGTTAAAAACGGCCAAATCATCCGCGTTCTACCCGAAGATACCGGTGACGATGAGCTAGGCACGCAGCAGATTCGCGCGTGCGTGCGCGGACGCTCCATCCGCCACCGCATCTACAATCCGGACCGACTAAAAACCCCACTGAAACGCAAAGAAGGCACCAAGCGTGGTGATGGCGAGTGGGAAGAAATCTCTTGGGACCAGGCACTCGATGAGATTGCCGACAAGATGAAAGAACTGCTCGATGAGTACGGCAACGAGTCAATCTACCTCAATTACGGTACGGGCACGCTCGGTGGCACGGTTGCGCGCTCATGGCCACCAGCGCAGACGCCGGTTGCACGCCTCATGAACCTGCTCGGTGGCTACCTAAACCACTACGCTGATTACTCAACCGCCCAGATCACTGCCGCCTACCCGTTCCATTACGGTGGCTGGGTGGCTACAAACTCCCTGGACGATGTCAAGAACTCCAAGCTTCAGGTGATGTTTGGCAACAACCCACTCGAAACCCGCATGTCTGGCGGAGGTGAGCTGTTTGTCACCCAAAAGACACGCAAAGACCATGACGTGAGGACAATCGTCATTGACCCGCGCTATTCAGACACCGCGGTGGGCCTGGCTGATGAATGGGTTGCACTTCGCCCCGGTACCGATGCGGCACTAGTTGCCGGGATTGCACATGTCCTTATCTTCGAAAACCTGCATGATCAAGCGTTCTTGGACAAGTACACGGTTGGTTTCGATGAGGACCACATGCCGGAAGGGGCTCCAAAGAACGCCTCTTATCGCTCCTATATTGAAGGCAAGGGGGAAGACGGCATCGAGAAGACCCCCGAATGGGCTGCAAAGATCACCGGCGTACCGGCTGACGTGATAAAACGCCTCGCCCGAGAAATGGGCACTACGAAGCCTGTAGCCATCTCGCAAGGTTGGGGCCCGCAGCGCCACGCCAATGGTGAAAACCAAGCCCGCGCAGTATTCACGCTAGCCGCACTGCTTGGCCAAATTGGTATTCCCGGCGGAGGTACGGGCGGGCGCGAAGCCTCCTACAACCTTCCCATGGCCTACCCGTTCAACTCCACTGAAAACCCTGTAGAAACGTCAATTTCTGTCTACTCGTGGACCGATGCAGTTGAGCGCGGCGCAGAGATGACTGCAACCCGCGACGGCGTGCGAGGCAAGGATAAACTCGACGTCCCAATCAAAATGATCTGGCAGTACGCAGGTAATGCCCTCACAAACCAGCATGGCGATCTCAACCGCACGGCAGAACTGTTACGCGACGATTCGAAATGCGAACTGATTGTGGTCTCTGATATCCAGATGACCGTATCCGCTCGCTACGCCGACTACATCCTCCCAGACCTATCAACAGCGGAGCAGGAGGATGTAATACAAGAAGGTTCCTCCGGCGATCTGGGTTACACGATCCTCGCATCCAAAGCTATCGAACCGCTCTATGACTGCAGGTCGATCTACTGGGTGTGCTCCGAACTAGCCCGCCGTTTCGGAGTCGAACACAAATTCACGGAAGGTCGCACACAGGAAGAATGGTGCGAATACACGATCGATAGCAGCCGTGAAGAAATCCCTGAACTGCCTTCATATGCCGAGCTAAAGCAAATCGGCATCTGGAAAAAGAAAGGCACGTCAGTTATCCCACTCGCTGACTTCCGGGAGGATCCTGTGGCGAATCCGCTAGAGACGCCGTCGGGCAAGATAGAGATTTACTCGACTCAGCTGGCAGAAATGGCAAAGACGTGGGAATTCCCTGAAGGAATGGCCGGAGACAAACTCACGGCCCTACCCGAACATGTAGACACGTGGGAAGGCGCGATCGAAGCCCGCACCAATACGGATTATCCGCTGCAGTGTATTGGTCACCACTACAAGGGACGCACACATTCCTCTTACGGAAACGTCGATTGGCTCCGCGATGACGCTCACCCACAAATCGCGTGGATCAATACCCTCGACGCGACGGAACGCGGCATCAAGAACGATGATGTTGTCATCATTCGAAATGATCGAGGCCGCATCAGAATTAAAGCTCGCGTAACTAGTCGTATCGCTCCCGGCGTCGTCTCCGTTCCGCAAGGCGCGTGGTACAACCCTGATAAGTCTGGGCTTGACATTGGAGGTTCCGTAAACACGCTCACATCATGGCACCCCTCCCCATTGGCAAAGGGTAATGCTCAGCACACCATTCTGGTTCAGGTAGAGAAGGCTTAGGAGGTTTATTGTGGCTGCGAAGCTTGGTTTTTATTTTGATCAGACCGCTTGCAATGGATGCAAGGCCTGCCAGATCGCATGTAAGGATAAGCATGATACGCCCCTTGGCGTGAACTGGAGGCGCGTAGTTGAGTACACGGGAGGCTCTTGGCAACAAGACGGTGACACCTTCACCCCGAACGTGTTCTCTTACTACACTTCTATCTCTTGTAACCACTGCGAAAACCCGATCTGCGTGCAGGTGTGTCCCACCACCGCAATGAGCCAAGACGAAGACGGCGTGGTTACCGTCGATCCGGGCAAATGTGTTGGTTGCCGTTACTGCGAATGGGCGTGCCCTTACTCGGCCCCGCAGTTCAACGCGGATCTCGGTTACATGACCAAATGTGACCTCTGCTCTGACTACCGTGCTACGGGTCAAAACCCCGCTTGTGTAGATGCCTGCCCCTCCCGCGCACTGGACTGGGGGCCAATAGATGAGCTACGCGAAAAGTACGGCGACGTCCAAGCCGTAGCACCGCTACCAGATCCATCTATTACCAACCCGAACCTAGTAGTTACACCCCACCGCGACGCTCAACCGTGGAACAACCCCTCCGGTGAGATCGCTAACCGAGAAGAGGTCTAGAAAGTGAACGTTCATGAATGGCCATTAACGGCTTTCACCATTCTTGCGCAAATGGCGGTGGGAGCTTTTGTCACGCTAGGTCTAGTAAACCTATTCGCCCAGACCAAGTACTCATCCAAGACCGTAGACCGCTTGGCCAAGCCTGCCCTCTACGCAATCGGACCGGTCATGGTTCTAGCATTGCTTGCTTCCATGTTCCACCTTGGCAACCCCCTGAATGCGCCTAACGCGATCCGTCACATCGCCACTTCGTGGTTAGCGCGTGAAATTCTGTTTGGCGCTGGCTTTGCCGGACTCGGATTCATCTTCGCGGCCGCCACCTGGTTTGGCTGGTTCAACGCGAAAATCCGTAACGCGCTAGCTATCTTCACCGCCATCTGGGGCCTGGGTTTCATCTGGGTTATGGCCCACGTATACATGCTTCCAACCGTTCCTGCATGGAACCACTGGACTACCCCTGCAACCTTCTACATCAGCGCGGCCCTAACCGGTAGCCTTGCAATCGCTCTGGCCTTCAGTGCCTGGCCGATCGTCTCAACAAAATGGCCCAAACTGGACCACGTCCTAACCGGGGCTAACAAGAGCGCGAACGATCCGGCGCAGGCACGCGCAGATATTCAAACTGAACGCGAAACCATCAGCCTGACCAACCAGGCAACCAAATGGATCGCAATTACCACCATCGCGATGCTCGCACTCCAACTAGTGGTTGGCACCTACGCCGCTGCTAAACCGGCCGGGCCCAACCCCGCCGAAGTTGATCCATCGCCAACCTGGTACGCCATTCGCCTCGTCCTGCTTATCATCGGCGCTGGCATCATTGGCCTCTACCTGACCCTAACCACCCACAAAAACCTCGAGGGCGGCCAGCACAAGCCGCTGCTAGCCCTCACCCTCACCAGCTTTGCCCTCGTGACTATCAGCGAGATCATCGCCAGGTTCCTCTTCTACGGAGAGATGAACAGGATCGGAATATAAGCCGGTAAGGACACACACTTGAGGGCCACAAACACTTCGTTTGTGGCCCTCAAACTATTATCTGCATCAACTCTAGCTTTGGATGTCAGCTATACCCGTCCACTCGTGGTTACCATCTGGAAAATTCTGTTTCTTCCAAACCGGAACGCGAGCCTTAATCTCATCTACAAAATCACTGGTGGCACTGAACGCCATTGACCGGTGCGAGGCAGCAACGACAACAACCATCGCAGTCTCCCCCACTCGGACATGCCCAACGCGGTGAACCGCTGAC
Source organism: Actinomyces sp. S4-C9 (assembly GCF_000758775.1). Lineage (NCBI taxonomy): Bacteria > Bacillati > Actinomycetota > Actinomycetes > Actinomycetales > Actinomycetaceae > Actinomyces > Actinomyces sp. S4-C9. Next base: position 56,197 of record NZ_JRMU01000001.1, read on the forward strand.
ACAGCATGTACCCCCTCGCGGCCAGCAATCTCCTCAGCAATCTCACGCAAAATCTTCTGTGCAATCTCGTGCGAGGAGTACTCGATCGACTCCACGTCCCTACCCTGGTCATGGTTACGAACCACACCGTTAAACGTGATAACTGCGCCAGCCTTGTCATCCGTGGTGGCAGCTACGATCTCGGCCTCATTAAAAGGTTCCGGGCTAATCTCAACGCGAACAACGCGGCCACCGCTCACTTAGATTCCTCCACAAAATTCTTCTCAATATCAGCAATCAAAGAAGCGATTTTAGCGCGTGCCGTTGTCACCGTGGCCTCATTGTCACCGCCAGCCGCTCCGGCCGCCAGACCAACCAAGAAAGCGGTAAGCGGAGTACCCGGACGCGAAGTGTTATGCGCAGTCATCTGCGCAAGCTTCAACAAATCGACTTCTAGATCCAGAACGACATCCTTATCCACCTCGATTATCTGCGCGGCGCGCGTAAGCCACTCACGCATTCGTTCCATTTTCTGCGGATCATCTTTGCGCTCCATGTGCCCTCCCAAATCTCAGTGAGCTTTATGCTCTTTCAACACTATAGCTAGGCAATTCTAAGCCGTACGGCGAACAAATCGCTCACCGAGTACGACAGGCACCGGCCATACACGGTTAGATAAACTAAGAGAAAGTAAACATTGCAACTAATGTGAGGAATGGCAGGCATGATCGTTTCAGCTGTGGAACAGGCCGAACGCATCTCGGCAGCTGGCAAAGTACTATCCCAGCTTTATCTAAGCGCTCCCGCAGAGCAGCTACGCGAAGCGATGTATTCCCCCCAAATGCTGAACGACTGGCCCCTCACTGACTCAAATTCTATTCAAGGAGTGCGCACCCTTCTTAGCTCGCGCCCCGAAAGCGAAGAAGAAATCAAACGCGACCACCTCTACCTGTTCGTTGGCGCCGGCCGAGCCCTCGCACAACCGTACGAATCCGTGCGTACCTCTGAAGAGGGTCTCGTTTTTGAAGAAGAAACGTTTGCCGTGCGCGCCGCCTACGCGAGGTTCGGGCTTCGCGCCCCCAACTTTAACCGCGAACCCGATGATCACATTGGCCTCGAAATTGCGTTCTTGAGCGACCTCGCGGAACGTGCCGCCGAGCGGTTAGAAGCTGGCGAGGACGTGGAGGAGATCCGCCTGGCAATGCGCGACTTCCTATTTGACCACCTCGATCGGTTTGCGGGAGGAGTTGTGGAGGACGTTCGTAAGCACGCAAAAACCGCCCTGTACAAGGCCGTTGCTGAGTTCACGCTAGGTTTCATTGCCAGCGTTCGCGCGTTCGTTGAAACAGAAGGCGCAAATGCAACCAAATAGTCTTGTTAACACAGCAATATCGCGAATAGAGCTCCACGCATGAACGCGAGTCTGCTTAGATGGATCAGCGATGAGGAGCCCGCCATAACCCTCATCTGCGGCTCCGCTATCCGAACGTACAACAAATCCACTACGCCCCTTCGCGTTGAAGGATGCATTGCCGACACCCCGCTGGCCCTCGCCCCCCAGATTTTGGCTTGTGGTGCCGAAGCGCTCAGCGTTGATGTGGATGCTTGCGAGTGCGAGAACCGCGAGCGGGCGAGAAAACGATTCGAGGTATGGCAAAGCCTGCTCGGACCAAGGATCAGCGAATATCAGGGTAAATCCCCTCGATTCCGCCCCGCGCAAGAGGTATTGGCGAACTCTGCCCCAGTTTCACGCCGGGCATTGTTTGGGCTGAGCTCGGATAGTTCATTGCCCGTCGACATTTCCGGCAATGAGAGTGCACAACTGAGCGCCGCCCTCGCAATCCTAGGAATCGAGCCTGAAATAGCTGACGAGTTTGCGACCGCCCCAAGCGCGGCGCGCCTGAAGGTCAGTGGTTGCACTGCCTGCGGCGTATGCGTATCCGCGTGTCCAACCCACGCCCTCGCCCTCGAAAATGCTAATGAAAAAGGTAGTTCCACCGCTGTTTTGATGCACGATCGCACCATCTGTGAAGGCACTGCTAGATGTATCGAACTATGCCCCGAAGATGCGATCAGCCGCGGGGCCACCCTTTCCCTAGCTGAGATGAAACGCGTGGAAGTTGCGCGCCTGCAAACCGCGACATGTCGCAAATGTCAATCGTTATTTGAAGATGACGGCGAAGATCTGTGCCCCACATGCAGGCGTGTTGAACAAGATCCATTTGGGTGCTGGCTGCCACCCGGTTTTGAAAGAAAGTAGAAGCGAAATGAAGTTCACTCACCTTAACAATGCGGGCGAGGCCTACATGGTTGATGTCACCGCAAAAGTGCCTACCGTTCGCGAGGCAACCGCGGTTGGGAAAGTCACCGCATCCGAGGCAGTAATGCAGGCACTCCGCGACGGCACCGTTCCCAAGGGCGATGTACTGGCAGTTGCGCGTATTGCCGGCATTTCAGCCGCTAAACGTGTACCCGAACTATTGCCATTGGCGCACACCATTGGCGTTCATGGCGCAGCGGTTGAGCTGGATCTGCAAGACGATCACGTTGCGATCAAAGCCACGGTTCGCACCGCGGACCGCACCGGCGTAGAGATGGAGGCCCTGACGGCCGTCACCGTTGCCGCCCTCGCAATCATCGACATGGTGAAGGGGGTTGATCGCTCCGCCGCCATTGAAGAGTGCAAGATCATCGCGAAGTCCGGAGGCCGATCCGGCAACTGGGTGCGCGAGGAATAGCGGTTAGTGGTCGCCCCCATCCACCTGAGCCAAGATGTGGGAGGCGACCGTCACCACAACCTCGGCCGCGTCGCGAACGCCACCGGTTGAACCGGGCGCATTAACCACGAGTGTGCCCTCTTTTGTTAAACCAGCCACGCCGCGCGTAATTAGGGCGTGGGGAGTGTTCTGCAATCCCTTAGACACGATCGCACTCATTAGATGGGAAAGCTCGCGCTTAATGAGTGGCGCGGTTGCCTCGGGGGTGAAATCGCGCGGCCCTACCCCGGTGCCACCCGTGGTTAGCACGAGGCGAGCTCCGTCAGCTACGGCCTCACTAATCGAACGCTGGATGGCTTCTATAGAGTCGGGAACTACCACAGGCGCCCCCGTGCTAAATCCCGCCTCCCGCAGAATCTGCACGGCAACGGGCCCAGAGCGGTCTTCATACACCCCTTGGGATGCGCGATCTGAAATCGTAATTACGCAAGCTTTCAGCTCCACGGCGCCTCCTTGATACGCTAGCGTTTTTCACGTCACTGGTTTTAGCTTACGGTTTACCTATGGGTTCACGATACGAACGCAACATTCTAGTTAAAGACTTTGGCGCGGCAGGTCAAGCAGCTTTGCAAAATGCGCGCATCGGCGTGTTAGGGGCCGGAGGTCTGGGCTCGCCCATCCTCTACTATCTTGCGGCGGCAGGCGCCGGTTACCTGAAAGTGGTGGATTTTGACGCCGTTGAGGAATCCAACCTGCAACGTCAAATTCTGCACGACACCGCGCGCATTGGCCGGCGCAAAGCCGAATCCGCGGCAAGAACGATACGCGCTCTCAACCCCGAAATTACTGTAGACGCTATCTGTGAACGCGTAGACGCCGGAAATAAGGCACGTATTTTTGGTGATGTGGACGTGGTTGTCGAAGCCTCAGACAACATGGAAACAAAGTTCATGCTGGCCGATTACTGTGAAACCTCCGGCCAACCCTTGGTTTGGGGAAGCGCAGTGGGAATGCAGGCTATGGTAACCACGTTCACCTCACGCCCGCTTGCCGCGGATCCCAGCGGAAAAACGGCTACTTTGCGCGAGCTGTACCCGCAGTTGCCAGATCCGCAGACCACCCCCACAGCCACAACGCAGGGCGTGCTCGGTCCCCTCGTTGGAGTTGCCGGGTCCCTAATGGCTATGGAAGTCATTAAGATTGTGTGTGACATACCCGGGGTGCTGGTGCGCCGACTCGCTCTTGTGGATGTGCGCGAAACCGGAGTTAGACTCGTCGAGTTTTAGGAGAATCCTTGATTAGCGTTGAAGAGTACGTTTCGCAAGTAACCGCGGGTATTGCTCCCCTTCCTGCCGAAGAACAGCCCCTCGAATCTGCCCTTGGCACCACTTTGACAGCGAGCATCGAGGCCCGAGTTGCAGTACCGCCCTTCACTAACTCCGCGATGGATGGGTTTGCGGTACGCGCAGATGACGTGCACGGAGCGTCAAAAGATGCCGGGGTGAACCTGCCTGTTCTCGAGGACGTTGCCGCCGGCAGCACGGCTAACGGTACGCTAAGGCCTGGTTTTGCAACGCGCATCATGACGGGCGCTCCCCTGCCCGAAGGCGCCGACACGGTGGTGAAAGTTGAAGACACCAACATTGAGCCTGGTCCGGTGCAAATGCCAGATCAAGTCACCATATTCAGCGCGGTCCAGCCCGGAACAAACGTACGTAAAGCAGGCGAAAACGTTGCCGTTGGAGATCTTATTCTTGAGGCAGGAATTACGGTTACTCCCCAGGTGTTGGCCGCGGCCGCCTCGGTAGGCTACGGGAAGCTACCGGTAATCCCGAAGCCTAGGATTGCGATTATTTCTACCGGAACGGAGCTGCAGGATCCGGGGAGCAAGCTCGCGCACGGGCAGATTCCCGACTCGAACGGGATTATGCTCGACGGTTTAGCACGCTCGCTGGGAGCAGAAGTAACGTATCGAGGTCGCACTGGCGACGAGCCTGAGCATCTTGAGCAGATGTTCACCGAGGCTGGACGCTGCGCGGACCTCATCATCACTTCGGGTGGAGTTTCTGCCGGAGCGTTCGATCCTGTCAAAATCGTCGGTAAGACGCACAACTTCAACTTCGAAAAAGTAGCCATGCAGCCCGGAAAACCGCAGGGGCACGGCCTCATCAAGGTGGATGGCAGGGGTGTGCCCGTCATGTGCCTGCCCGGCAATCCCGTCTCTGTCTACGTATCGTTCATGCTATTCGTGCGCCCGATTATCGGCATCCTCGCCGACCGTCCCGGAAGCAAACTACAGGCGGTTCCCGCTCTGGCCGGCGCGTCGTTCAAGTCTGCCAAGAATCGGCGTCAGTATGCCCCCATGCGTGCCGAGCTCAGCACTAGTGGCATCACGGTTTACCCAACTCACTCGCAAGCCTCCGGCTCGCACCTAATCGCCACCTTGCATCAGGCTACCGGCCTCGTGGTGGTTGCGGCTGACGTAGACGAAGTGGCGCAAGGCGACCTCGTGCAATACATTCCGCTCTAAACCGCGCTCTCACCTGACCCCGATCCCGCAAAACCTTCTCATATCAACAACGCGACATAACGCAAACGCGTCACTTCTGCGGTAGTGATAACGCATTTGCTGGTATATGGTTTGGGATATGAAAGATTTACGAGTATCAAATGTGGCCACACTACTGGGCGTATCCACGGACACAGTTCGACGCCTGGTAGAAGATGGCACAATTAAAGGCACGCGCCAAGATGGGCGCATTCTGATCGACGGCAAGTCCCTGGTTGATTACATTCGCCAGATCGCAGCGCAGGACGAGCGTTCTACGCATGGCACGGAAGTTAACTCCATCCGGAACCAGCTGACCGGCATCGTCACAGACATCACCTCCGATAAAGTCATGACCCGAGTCGAGATGATTTGTGGCCCGTTCCGAATCGTTTCCCTAATTTCCACCGAGGCTGCACAAGAGATGAAGCTCGAGGTGGGCTCGCTCGCCGTTGCCGGCGTGAAATCCACCAACGTTTCCGTAAGCCTTCCCTAGATTCACGATGAGGACGAACATGAAGAAAACAGCTAAAATTTTTGCCACCCTCGCCGCCGCATCGATGATGCTCGCAGCATGCTCGGGCTCTCCTGCCCCGGCAGACAAGGAAGGCGCCGAGCCGCAGACGCTAACCGTTTTTGCTGCGGCCTCGCTAAATAAGGTCTTCCCGCAGATCGCTGAGGAAGTTTTTGAGCCCGCAAATGAGGGCGTGAAGGTGTCCTTCTCGTTCGAGGGTTCCTCCACACTCGTGGACCAGCTCAAAAACGGCGCCCCGGCAGATGTATTCGCCTCTGCTGACACGCGCAATATGGATAAGGCAACGGATGCGGACCTCGTTGAGGTGCCAGAACCGTTCGCACTGAACACGCTTACCCTTATCGTTCCGGCAGGAAATCCGGGCGGCGTTACCGGCCTCGACGACTCTTTGAAGTCTGCGAAGGTCATCAAGTGCCATGCGGAAGTACCCTGCGGCAACCTGACCAACAAGGTGCTTGACGAGGCTGGAATCGAGCTAACACCGGTTTCCGAAGAGCAGAAAGTAACCGACGTGCGCGGCAAGATCGAGTCAGGTGAAGGTGATGCAGGCTTTGTCTACATGACCGACGCAATCGCTGCCGGCGACAAGGTAGAGATTATCCCCATCGACGTCAAGGGCGTAAACGAGTACCCCATTGCTGTTGTAAAGGATTCTAAGTCTGGCAAACTCGCACGCAAGTTTATTGAGGCGGTGCTCTCCGACGAGGGCCAGGAGCTGCTGAAGCAGTACGGATTCGCCAGGCCGTAGTCCGCAAGCAACTGAAGAACACAACCGTCCCGGCATATTGGACCAAGCGCCGCTAACCCTGCCACGTGAAACCAAGGTGCCGGGACGGATTGATAAGTCATAGGCATTGCAAAGGTGGAGCATTTTGAATAGGCAGCAAAGCACCAGCAGGCGTGAGACCGCGGCGGGACCGGCACCCTGGCTCGGAGTTCCGGCAGGGATAGCGCTGGCTTTCGTAGTCGTGCCATTTATTGGCATGCTCGCCGAGGTGCAGTGGGCAGACCTCCCTGCGCTGTTGGCCGGTGAAGCTGCACGAGATGCTCTTTGGCTATCCCTAAAAACAACCTTTGCCTCAACCATCATTTCACTGCTTCTTGGCATCCCCGTAGCGCACATACTCGCCCACACCAGCCACGGAGCACGCGCAAGTTTGGGTAGTATCTTACGCCTGCTGGTAACGCTTCCTATGGTTGTACCACCCGTCGTCGCCGGCCTTGCGCTCCTAGTCACGTTTGGTCGGCGCGGCCTCATTGGCTCTTACCTACACGTACTAGGAATTGAAATCGGCTTCAGCGCCATCGCAGTGGTTATGGCACAAGTGTTTGTGTCCATGCCGTTTCTCGTCATCTCACTCGAAGGCGCACTGCGTTCACGCGGACGTGACCTCGAAAAAGCGGCAAGCAACCTGGGAGCTTCTCGCACGCGCATATTCTTTGAGATCACGCTACCCCTCACCGTTCCTGCGATGGCGTCAGGCACAGCGCTAACCTTCGCGCGTGCCCTCGGCGAGTTCGGCGCAACCATCACGTTTGCTGGCTCGCTACAGGGCGTGACCCGCACTCTCCCCCTCGAGATCTATCTGCAGCGCGAAATTGACACCGCCACTGCCCTAGCCCTCGCAACCGTGATACTTCTAGTTGCCGGCCTTGTAATCGCTATAACTAGCGCTATTTCGAAGATATCTGCAAAGAGATCCAGCGAGGAGACGCGTGGAAGGGAACCTGAATCTGCGCACCAGAACCAGTTGGACACCATGTGCGCGTTGAGCGACCTCGATATGTCGCTACAGCAGTGGGAAAATGCGCCCGTTGGGATCGAAATAAACGCGGGCGTATCCGAGCGACATGTTCATATCGATGCCAAACTAAAGCGAGGCGCGATTACGGCCATTGTTGGTCCGAACGGCTCTGGCAAGACCACCGGGATAGAGCTGATTGCAGGAACCCTAACTCCCTCTAATGGAAGCAGGAGCCTAAACCTGGGGGAAGATCCCACCATCGTGTGGCTAGAGCAACGCGCGCTCCTATTCCCGCACCTAACCGCCTGCCAAAACGTGGCGTTCGGGCCGCGAATCAGAGGCCTTAGTTCCGAGGCGGCAACTAAACGAGCCCTCGCTGAGCTCGAAGCCGTAGGTTGCTTGCACTTAAAAGACCGCCTGCCGAGTGAACTCTCCGGAGGCCAAGCACAGCGCATCGCAATCGCCCGCGCCCTAGCTGTAAACCCCGATCTCGTTTTGTTAGATGAGCCTTTTGCCGCCGTTGACTCTGAGATTGCCTGGCCCCTTCGCCTGGTGCTGCGCGAGCGTATTCGCGCAGCCAAAGCCACCGCCGTGATGGTCACTCACGATCTCACAGACGCCGCATTCATGGCAGATCAAATCATCACCCTAGAAGAGGGACAGGTTAGCGAGAGCGGATTCAAAACCCAGGTCTTGCAGGCCCCCTCCTCCGCCTTCCTAACCCGTCTTACAGGCGCAAACACGGTTACTGAGGGCAATCAAGTCTTGGTGGTTCGCCCATCCGATTTCCGTGTCGAGGCGGGGCACACCGAAGGCGGAATCCATGGGCAAATCCTGCGCCGCGTGCTTTCACCAACTGGTGAGATTGCGATTATCAGTGGCGAGGACGGTGAGCTGCTCTCCGTATCAATCAACGCCTACAACGTCGATCTGCTTCAACCGGGCAGCGCCGTAACGCTTCACGCCCAGCCGGTAGAGTCCCTGCAGTAAACCGGGAAACAGCGTAGAAACCAACAAAAGAGGCTCCCGGAAAATCCGGGAGCCTCGAAGCTTTTGCTTAAGAGTTGGGTCGCTTGCCGTGGTTAGCGGCGCTCTTGCGACGTGCCCTGCGTTTGCGGCCTCGCTTGCTCATTTCGACTCCTCTACCTACTTCATTAAACAGCTTTGCTATTTTCGCACAATTTGCGAAGTTTTAACAGCCCGGCCTAAGCGAAATCGCCGAAAAACACGCAAACGTGACCAAATCAACCCGAAACTAGTCCCATTGCCGCGTAATATGCGTTACTCGCACGCTCGCAACCACGCGCGCGCGAAGCGATGATGGCGCCTGCTTTTCGTAGCACTTACGCATCAGTTCACGCACGTGCATTTCCGCATCCACCCGATCTGCGCAGTGCCTGCACGTCTCCAAGTGCTGTGAAAGGCGATACGCCAACTCGTCCTCCAACGCGTCATCAGCAAACGCGTAGAGGAAGGAGCTCAGTTCCTCGCAAGGATCGCAATCATTGTTGTTAAGCATGATCCTCCTTCACTCCAATTCCCATTCGTTTCGCATAATCTGCAAGCGCCGTTCGAAGCTGCGCCCGACCGCGATAGATTCGCGACATCACAGTGCCAACGGGGGTACCCATGATTTGGGCGATCTCTTTGTAAGAAAACCCTTCAACGTCGGCCAGGAGCACCGCCTCGCGATACGTGTCAGAAAGAGACTCGAGGGCTTCGCGAACCGTGTCGTCTGGTAGCGAGTCAAGCGCCGCAGCCTCGGCGGATTCAAGGGCGACCGGATGGTGACTGGAGGCCTCAACTAGTTGCCAGTCCTGCACTCCCTCATCGGAGGTTTGTTGCGGCCGCCGCTGATTCTTGCGGTAGGTGTTAATGAACGAGTTCTTCAAGATTCGATACATCCACGCCTTCAAATTGGTACCCGGCTTGAATGTGTTGAACGAGCTAAATGCACGCACATACGTGTCCTGCACCAGATCTTGAGCATCTGCCTCGTTACCGGTCATACGAAACGCCGCCCCGTACAGCTGGTCTAGCAAAGGGAGCGCCTCTTCTTCGAACCGCGCGCGAAGCTCGGCCTCGTCTACCTGTTCCTTCTTGTCCATCACCATCGAGCATACTTGCACCTCCAACAATTAAGGCAACAACAAAGCCCCCATTTTTCTTCCAACCTCCACTAACGCTGAGATGTAGGTAACATGGACCTATGAAGGTTTTACGGATGATTGCAAGGCCACTAATCGTGGCGCCGTTTATTATCGATGGGCTTTCAGCAGTGAAAGACCCAGATGCCCACGCACGTCAGTTCCAGAAGGTTTCACCTTACCTTGAACGCTTAGGGGTACCTCCGGTAATCACATCGGATGCAAAAATGGCCTCGCGCGCACTCGGTGCTGTCACGGTTCTAGCGGGCACCAGCTTTGCGCTTGGCAAGGCTCCGCGCACCTGCGCAGCCATCCTCGCAGCCACCGCTGTTCCGATTGCACTGGTGCAAAACCCCGTATGGACTGCGAAAGACCATGCCCAAAAAGAGCGCTACCGCCGTGGTTTAGAGCGTTACGGCACAGCCTTAGGCGGCCTAATTCTTGCAACAGTTGACCGTGAAGGTGAGCCCTCCAAGACCTGGCAGCTTGCTAACTGGCGCGAACATCAGCTGGCTCTAACGCAGGCGCGCAACGAAACGTGGGAAGCCGCTAAGGAAGCATTTGACGCCTAACCCTTGGCTCGCGCCACAGGCCACCAAGCCTGTTGATAGCGATGTCACGATTCCCGGTTCGAAGTCTTTGACGAACCGGGAACTCGTGCTGTCGGCGCTGGCGACTTCCTCCTCTACAATTTGCGGCGCACTTAGCGCCCGCGACACGCGCCTCATGGTTGAGGCGTTGCGCTCCTTGGGAGCGCAGGTCGAGACCGGAGCTGACAACTGGGCGATCTCTCCCATTCCAAGCGTTCCCGGTTCTACACCAATCAGCATTGACTGCGGCCTTGCAGGAACCGTCATGCGATTCGTCCCTGCCCTTGCCGCACGCTGTACGCGACCAGTGCGCCTCACGGCTGATAGCCAGGCAAATGCCCGCCCGATGGCTGGCCTGTTCAAGGCTCTGCGTTCCATCGGCGTGAGCGTTACACATGAGAGCGACGAAACCTTCCCCCTCACCGTGCAAGGCCCAGCGCGCGTGCGTGGCCCCATAAGTCTGGATTCATCCGCCTCGTCCCAATATCTATCCGCGCTGTTACTTGTTGCTCCGTTGCTAGAAAGCGATCGGGAGTTTATAGAGATTGAGCTAGAGGGCACACTTCCATCGCGACCACACGTGGAAATGACGCTTGCCGCGATGCGTCTACGTGGCGTAGACGCCGATTGGACGGGTGAGCGCACACTGCGGGTTAAACGCGGCGACATTAGCGGACGCGACGCGGTGATAGAGCCAGATCTTTCTAACGCCGGCCCGTTCCTCGCCGCCGCCGCAGTTACCGGCGGCCACGTTCGCATCCCCTACTGGCCGCTCCAAACCACGCAGGCAGGCAACGAGTGGCTACCTATTTTGCGCCAAATGGGTGCCGACGTAAACCTCGTGCCGCAAGGCACCGTGTACGGCACGCTGTGCCTTCGCGCCGGGGACCTTCAAGGATTTAATGGCGACATGTCCCAGGTTGGAGAACTCGTTCCTACACTTGCCGCAATCTGTGCGTTCACAAACACCCCCTCAAATATCACGGGTATAGAACATCTTCGCGGACACGAAACCGACCGCCTTAAAGCGATCGCCACCGAACTTGCCAAACTGGGTGTGCTCGTTGAAGAGGGAGCCGATTACCTCAGAATTGATGGCACAAACGGCTGGGTGGAAAACCTTCATGAACCGACTCTGCTACATTCCTACGCAGATCACCGGATGGCCACATTCGGTGCCATTATCGGTCTGCGCGCCCCGCAAATCTACGTTGATGACGTGGAAACCGTGGCGAAAACTATGCCAGATTTTGTAAACCTATGGACGAAAATGCTGGAGCTAAATGTCTAGACGAGACATTGGAACCGACGACCCGCGCGTAAAAGTACGCCCCGGAAAAGGCTCGCGCCCGCGCACCAAGCGGCGCCCCAGCTATGAGGATGCCCCCACGGGACGCGTGATTGCGGTTGATCGAGGCCGCTACCACGTTATTGCCGAGGACGGCACGCGTGTCACCGCTGTGAAAGCCCGCGAAATTGAGCGCGGCGGCATCGTTGTGGGAGATAGCGTAAAGCTGACCGGCGATCTAACAGGACGCAAGGACACTCTGGCGCGCATCGTGCAGGTAAACGAGCGCAAGAGCGAACTCACGCGCTCTGCGGAGGACGCGGAGGCAAAAGGCCGCGAGCGCACCATCGTTGCCAATGCCGACATCATGGTGATCGTGGTGGCGAAGACCAATCCGCCGGTTCGTCCCGGGTTTATCGACCGGTGCCTCGTTGCCGCCTACGACGCAGGCTTAACGCCGATAGTGTGCCTCACTAAGGCTGACCTGGGTGATCCGGATGATGTTGCCACGTTCACGGCCTCGTTGGGCATCGAGACCTACACTGTGTCGATGATGCCGGATCACCCTGCACATGCCGGCTACGAGGAGGTCATTGACCGGCTGACCGGGCATACCTCCGTGCTCATCGGCCACTCCGGGGTGGGTAAATCCACGCTCATTAATGCGATCATTCCAAGCGCGGACCGGGCCACGGGCCACGTCAATGAAGTGACGGGGCGCGGACGCCACACCTCCACCTCCGTCGTGGCTCTGCCGATGCCGGGCGGTGGCTGGGTTATTGACACTCCGGGCGTGCGTGGCCTTGGCCTCGCCCACGTCGAGCCGCACACCGTCGTTGCGGCATTTGAGGAACTGTGGGAAGTCACCGAGGAATGTCCGCGCGGTTGCGAACACCTCACTGACTCTCCAGACTGCGCCCTCGACGACTGGGTTCGAAATGGAGGTGAGGACAAGGATATTCGCGATATGCGCGTCCAATCGGTTCGCCGCCTCCTGGCCTCGTTGAAGGTGGCGCAAGAAAAACCCTGGGAGAACTAGCGCGCGTACATGTCGACGAAGTTCGAGATGATTTTGTGTGCGGGCGCAACGTCAACGTCAATGCACTGATCGATGATGCGCTGTTGGTCATCCGGCTGATAGTAGCCTGAAGCGGCATACCCGATGATGCGAAGCTTCAAGGCAAGCCAATCGAGTTCGGGATGGAACTGCGTGCCGTACATGTTCTGTTTTACCTTAAACAACTGGATTGGGCAGGCCTCGCCGCGCGCCAGAAGCGTTGCCGATTCGGGCAGTTGCTCGCACGCCTCCTTGTGGCCTACATAGGCCCGGAATGTGTTTGGAATTCCGCGCGTTATCGGGTCTTCACGCCCCTCTTGCGTGAGCTCAATGACGGGGGCAGAAATAGATTCACCATACTTTTCTGAGATCTTGCCACCCTGGTGACCAAGCAGGGTACCCACGCCATAACAGATGCCAAGAAACGGGAAATCCTTTGCAACCAATTGATCCATGAGGTCCTGAAGCTCTGCTTCTACACGAAGTTGCACATGCGATTTCTTCTCAATCGGGGAGAGCGAGTCGAAGGGAGATCCGCACAGGATCACGCCGGCCCACTCATCCAGGTTGAGCGGCGGGAGCGGGCTCTGTTCAAGCCGGTGCCAGACCAGCTGGTTTGAGTCCAGCCCCGAAAGTTTTCTCAGCATTTCGACCTCGGAAGTCAAAATTGCGGGCTCGGTTCGCGTTGTGATCATTAAGAACTTCGCGTTGGATTTCATTTGCTCAGCTTACGGGATTACCCGGCCATGCGCGCCCGCGCGGGGGTAGTTTGGACACATGGATAAGACTTTGCATGGCAGTGGACAAAATATGGCATCGGCCGCGGATTTAAAGCTGGCACACGCCCTCGCAGATCGCGCTGACGCGGTAACGCTGGACCGCTTTCAATCGGATGATTTGAAGGTAGCGACCAAAGCAGACCTGTCTCCCGTTACCGACGCCGATCGATCTACTGAGGCCGCGATTCGCGAGCTACTGGCCACCCATCGCCCGGACGACTCTATTTTTGGCGAAGAAATGGGAGTTACCGGAAGCTCTACGCGCCAGTGGGTGATTGACCCGATTGATGGCACTAAGAACTTCCTGCGCGGCGTGCCCGTGTGGGCCACCCTTATTGCTCTGGCCCAGGATGGCGAAGTAACAGTTGGAGTGGTATCTGCCCCAGCCCTTGGCAGACGCTGGTGGGCGGGCAAAGGCCTCGGCGCCTACGTAGGAGTACAACAGGCACTGCGTGAGTCTTCAAACTGTTGCGGCGCTAATGATTGCTGCGCTGATACGCCAGCTTCGGGCGCATTTGATTATGTGAGCGCCGGGCAGCGCATTCACGTATCTACCATCGACCGTTTTGAAGATGCCTCACTGTCATACTCTTCCTTGTCAGGATGGAAGGCACGCGGCAGGTTAGATCATTTCCTGGACCTTACTGATCGCATGTGGCGAACTCGCGCGTACGGCGATTTTTGGTCTTACATGATGGTGGCCGAGGGCGTATGCGATATTGCCGCCGAACCGGAGCTAGAAACCTACGATATGGCGGCCCTTGTGCCCATCGTGACCGAGGCCGGGGGCCGTTTCACCTCTTTGCTGGGCGAGGACGGACCGTGGGGCGGCACGGGGGTTGCGACTAATGGCTTGCTCCATGATGAAGTGCTCCAGATACTGGCGTGGGAAGAGGGACTGTAAAATTTTTGTCCGTACCGTTCGCTAACCTGTAGGCATGAAGTTAATTCACACCGCAGATTGGCACCTGGGCAAGACGCTACATAAGCAGTCGCTGGAAGGTTTCCAAGAGACATTTCTTGACCACATGGTCGATTTGGTGGACGCTGAGAGGCCCGATGCGCTCCTAATTGCCGGGGATGTTTACGATCGCGCGATTGCCCCGACCTCGTCAATGAATCTACTCGAGGACGCACTGCAGCGCCTCATTGAGCTCACTCAGGTCATCATGATTCCGGGTAACCACGATTCTGCGGCCAGATTAGGATTCGGATCGAGGCTGTACACGGAGCGATTAAAGATCGTTTCGCGTACGGCAGACGTAGGGAAGCCAATCGTGATCCGAAGCGGATCCGCGGTGGCAAACGTCTACCCTGTCCCCTACCTGGAGCCCGATATAGCCCGTGTTAGCCTCTCCGATGAGGTCGATGACTCTGGAGTACTCACCAGCCTTGCTCGCAGCCATCAGGCCGTTATGGAGGCCGCCCTGCGGCGAGTAGACGCAGACCTCGCAAAGCGCGAAGGCATGGGCATCGCGGTGATTCACGCATTCATTGCCGGATCCGAAACCAGTGATTCTGAGCGCGACATTTCAGTTGGAGGTTCGCAGTCGGTTGCCCCCTCAACCTTCAAGACTATGGGCGCAGACAAACCACTTTCGCGCGGGCTTTCCTACGTTGCTGCCGGTCACCTGCATCGGCCCCAGCAACGCGACACTGACGGGCCGATCATCCGCTACAGCGGGTCTCCCCTACCCTTTTCATTCTCCGAAGCACGCGACAAGAAGTGCACAACCATCCTCGAAATTGAGAACGGAGTTATTGACCTGCGGACCGTGCCTGTGCCCCAACCTTATTCCCTCCATCAGATCCGCGGGACCATTGCAGAGCTTACGTCCGATGTACCCGAATGGGCGAAAACCGGATTCGCCCACGTTGAGGTCACTGACCTCACAAGGCCTGAGCATCTTCACGAACGCATTAAAGCTACTTACCCCAATGCTCTGCTGATTCGGCATACTCCTCCGGCCTCGCAAATCGAAGGAGCGGTAGCTGTAATCGAGAAGAAAACGCCACAAGAGCTTGCCGAAGAGTTCTTCGAACTCGCGCTTGGACGCAAAGTACTGCCTGGAGAGAGCGAAATTATTGAGCAAACGTGGGAAACCGTGTTGCAGGAGGAAGAGTAATGCGACTACTAACACTCGAGTTTCAAGCGCTCGGCCCCTTCGCCGGACACCACCAGATCGACTTCACCCGGTTCGAGCCATCCGGCCTATACCTTCTGCGCGGACAAACCGGTTCGGGTAAATCAACTATTATCGACGCCATCACGTTCGCTCTCTACGGCGATGTTGCTGGAGGGCAAACCTCTACTCGTGACCGATTGCGCTCCAACTTTGCCAGCCGCGACACCGACACGTTTGCGCGGTTGCGCTTTGAAACTTCGCACGGCGCGTTTGAAGTCACCAGGCGTCCTTCCTACACCAAGGAAGGTAACAAAACCGCCACGCCAGCAAGTGCCGTCCTGGTAAAGCTCGACGCCAGCTACGACCCTGTTACCGATCCTTTCTGCGGAACAGGTGAAGAAGTAGCGACCCGGGCAAAAGCCGTCACCGATGAAATTACACGCGTAGTAGGCCTGGGACTAGACCAGTTCCTCCAAACTGTGGTTTTGCCGCAGGGCAAATTCGCCGACTTCATCCACTCCAGCCCAAAGGATCGCAAAGACGTCCTCGAAGACATTTTCGGCACGCAGCACTTTCGCCGTTTCACTGAATCCTTGGCTCTGCAGTCGAAAGCAGCGCGCGCCGAGTTTGACGAGCAACGCGCTTCCGTAGCATTTCAGGCCAGCCAAATCTGTGAAGAAGCCGGTGAGGCAGTCAGGCTGGCCAACTACAAAGAGGCAATCGGCCGCGCACTCACCATCTCTAGAGAGCTCGAGGCTAAAGCACGGCAGGCCGAAGACCAGCTATACCGCGCCATTGCCGACGTACGTGAAGTGGAAGCCACCGAAGCTGAGCGTGAGAGGGTTGAAACCACCACGCTCCGGTGGAAAGCCGCAGCCAAGCAACTCGCCGCGCTCGAAGAAACCGTCGATGAGCACAAGCAACGCGAAGCCAAGTTAAAGCACGCACGCGCAGCACTTGCACTTAACGCAGACCTGCTTGCCAAAGAACGTGCGGCCACAGCCCTCGAACAGGCGAAAACAGGCGCATTTTCCAGCATTGATGCAATTAACAAGGAGGACGCTGACCTGCGTAGCACCGCGCGTGGGGCCCTCGATGGCACCTCCTGGGAAGCGATTCGTAAGCGAGATGAGGAACTTACCAGCGAACTAACTCGGCTCGAAAAAACCGAGCAGAACATCGAGCAAATCGAACATTTATCCACGCAGGTTGAGCAGCTTCACGCGACCATTGTCGAGCTGAAACAGTCCGCATCGTGCCGCCAAGCCGAGATTGATCAGTTCCACCAGGCCGAGCAAAAGGTTGTAGCCGCCGTTGCTCAGATGGAGCAACAAGGACATAGCTACGCAACTCTCGTAGATCAAAGGAATGAGCTCTCACTGCGCCTAGATGCTTCCAAGAGTGCCGACAAAGAAAGAGCGCGCCTGATCGAAAGCTCTGCAGAAATTGGCCGCAAAGCAAAAGAACTCGAGCAGGCTCGTACCCAAGCGCAAGACCTAGCCGCAAAGTGGATAAACAACTCCGCCTTAGAGCTGGCTGCGAAGCTGATCGATGGAGAAGAATGCATAGTTTGCGGGTCTACCAACCATCCTCACCCGCACGAGGGCTCGCCAACCGACGTTCAGCGTGAAGAACTTGACGAAGCCCGGGCCCTCGTAGCGCAGATCGAAGCGTCTCTTACTGCAACCAGAGAAGATCACCAGCGCATCGTTGAAGCTATCAAAGAACTCAACAAGAAGGCAGGCGCGGACACCGCATCACTGCAGATAGCGTATGACGACATCGATACCCAGGTTGTAGCGGCCAAACAAGCAGGCGACACCGCCAGCCAACTGCGTAAAGACCTGGCCGAATCCCGCAGTCAAATTGAAAAGTACAAAACACAGATTGCCAGTGATCACGTCAAGATTGCGGCGAACACCAAAGACGTAGAGAATAAGACCGCTGAAATTGAGCGTCTCTCGCAACTGATAGAACAGGCGCGTGGCTCCTTCACGTCCGTAGCCGAACGACGCGAAAGCATCGCCACCAGGCAAGACCACATTCGGCACATAATCAAAGTAATCACCGCATTTGAAGATGCCCACAACCGGTACACCGAAGTTGCGGCCGTGCTGGCCAAAGCCCTGGCAAATAGTGCCTTCGCCTCGGCTAATGAAGTCCAAGAAGCGCTACTGCCCCAGGCTGAAATCAATGCGCTAGAAGAGCAAATCTCCAACTACAACCTGACCAAACGCCAAGCGGGCGCCACTATCGAAGAAACCGAGCGATCCGGGCTTGTGCGCACCGAATATCCCAAACCTCTTACTAACGCGCTATCTCGGCTTCGTCGTATCCACGAAGAAGCTACGAGCACACACGCCCTCGCAAAGAATGCCCTCGCTCAACACGAGGAGCAAGTGGGCAAGCTCAGAGCAGGGATAGAGAACCTGCAGACGTTAGAAAAGGAGTTGGGACCAATCCGACGCCTCGCTGAGCTTGCGCAGGGAGCAAGACTCGAAGATGGCACCCCAATCCCCTTCGACACTTGGGTAATAATGCGTCAATTCGAACGCGTACTTGAAGCCGCCAACCCTTACCTAGAACGGTTCTCTACCGGTCGGTACCAACTGCGCAGAGTCAGCTTGGACGCTTCTAGGAAGAGCCAGCAAGCCGGACTTGGACTTGCAATCATCGATTTGAACACAGACACCGAACGTTCCCCTGCATCACTATCTGGAGGCGAAACCTTTTACTCTTCGCTCGCACTCGCGCTCGGCCTCGTGGAAGTAATTTCATCTGAAGCGGGCGGCCTGGATCTAAAATCAATGCTCATCGATGAGGGGTTTGGCTCACTGGACCACGACGCGCTAGATAAGGTCATGATTGGTCTTCAGCGCCTGCGCGATTCCGGGCGAACCGTAGGCGTAGTATCACACGTAGCCGAAATGCAACAACGCATCAGTGACGGCATCGAAATCAAACATGCAAAATCGAAAGGATCAACACTTGTAATCCACGCCGCCGACTAGCGCCACCACACTTGAAAGCCATTACTATTCGCGGGCGTTCAACGCCTGGCAGAGCTGTGCGCGCTCACTGACGTCAAACCACTCCAAGAAAGCGTCCATAAGCTCTTCCACCGCTTCATCAGCTTCCTCTTGCGTAGTAGCCGCACATGCGCGACGAACCAGTGGCTCAGACTCAAGACCGTCCACCAAGATAGCCTGCGCATTCTCCCACACCGGCTCCCCCTCAAGGGCTACCACAATGCGTCTTTGCGTGGGTTCCTCTAGATCACGCACAAGCTCCAGCGAAATCAAAGAAGCTGCCACGGCAGCTTCGTACTCGAACCACTCCCGCTCTTCCGCACAGGTCGCTCCAGAAGATGGAGTAACCAACTCGCGGACAGGAAGATCCCCACAAAGCTCCGAAGCAACCAAAGGCAAGAAACAGCGCATAAAACGAGTCTAAAACAGGCCCAAACTATTTGCGACCAAACAACTTGAACCCAGACCGCTTCGATTTACGCCTACTCCGCCTGCGCGCCGGGGTAGACTCGCCCTGGCCAGTACCAATCAGATCAATAATCTGCGCGATCCCAGCGCCAAACTTCGACTCACCAGATGCCATAACCGTGGCGGCAGAAAGCACTGCCTCATCCACATCCGTGCTGTCCTCAATCACCACGCGAGGGGTCACCGGAGCGATCGAGGCAAGCACAGTATCAATCGGGCGACTCACGGATCCACCCGTACCCGCAGATCGTGCTCGATTTACTACCAACACGTCCGGACGCACTCCGGCTTCTTCAGCCTCGTACAAAGTATGCGTAAGCCGGGTCAATCCAATTGCATCACCACGAGCCACAATCAGAACTACATCTGCATCCTCTAAAACCGTGCGGTTAATGTCTTGTGGCGTTGGCACAAAAGTTAGCTGCGACGGATCATCATCAGCAAGACCGTCAGCCAGATCTACAACCACGTCACCCAGCTTGCGCAGTTCGCTCAGCACGTCCGCAACAACCTCAGCGCGAAGCATCCTCCATTTATCCGCGCGCGTGAGGCCAGAAAGCAAGTGGAGATGCTCATCAACCAGCAGGCGCGCATCGTCCAAAGCCAGACGGGTCAGTTCACCCTGGTTGCGCAGATTCGAAGCCTCCAACAGGCCCGACTGCGGGGCGTCAAACCCCAGCATGAACGCCAGCGAAGGGGCATGAGCATCAGCATCAACGAGCGTTACCTCGCGTCCCGCAAGCGCCAATGCGTGAGCCAGATTTAATGCCACCGTAGAGCGCCCCGGCGCACCCGATGTGCCCCACACCGCGATCAAACGTCCTCGATAATCAACAACGTCGGTAGTCACCGCGGGAGCAGAGAACACTTGGCTCTCTTGCCCCATCATCCAGTTTTGGATCCCCATCGTCAGAGTGTCGACCACAAACTCAGCACTGGATGCATCACAACGCGCGTCCTCCCCGATGGAGGCTGCCGTAATCGGATCATCAACCACCAGCAGAACAAAAACGCCGGCCTCGTGAAACTCATCTACAACAGAGCGATCCAAGCCGGGAGCTCCGCCGCGTGCGACCACAACCGAACCGATTCCCGCACGCACGCACGCTCGCGCTTCCGCCAAATCCGCGCACCTGCGTTGAACTGAAAACTTCGACGACTGCGCGTTGAGTTCCCGGATCACTTCCGTCTCAAAGGGCTCGTCAAGCCAAACAATTACACCCTTGATCGCCATCGCTACCCCGCGGGAACCACAATCAGGGAGCTCTTGGACCCCGTTGCCGCCAACACGGTATCCAAATCCGACTCGGGCACAGAAATCTCAACGCTTTGGGCGCGATTAACCAGCGTGGTGTCCGGCTCCGAAATCGAAAGAATAATAGCCGAGGACGCAATCATTCTCGGTTCCGTTTGGCTACTGAGCGGCGTATCCGGCGAATCTACGGCCCACACCTCGACCGTAGAGCCTGTGGAGACGGATGAAGGAATACGTGTAGCCACGTTTATTACAACCTGTCTGCGATCGAGCGAAGCCGCGCTTGCTACCGCGTCACGAGGAAGCAACTCGCCTGCACTGAGGGTACGCGTTGCCACGGCTCCCTCGGGCAGCGCTCCGGCCTCCAAATACGCCGTTGACCCCGTACGGGCGGACACGATTGAAAGAGCAGAGGCTTGAATGGGCTGGCCCTGCGCAACCGGAGCGTTCAACTGGTAAACGCTCTCCCCTCCGCGAGCCTTTTGCACCAGCCAGGTAGTAGCGAGGATTGACGCCACAACCAGGGCAAGTCCAAGAAGAAACCTGGGATCAGTAAACACGTGTGAGCGACGCGCTCTGGGTAAAGCTTTAGACACGTGACAATGATGCAGGAATTTTTGCCGCTTGTGGAAGATATCCACAGTTTGGTCTCGGTAATGACGACTAGCGCCCCGAATCACGCCACTTCTGATTGTTAATTCGCGAAGCTTTTACACAACAGCGCGCGCAGACTATCCAGAACTGCAACGAAGTGAGACAATACGAGCATGAGCCAAAGATTCTTAACCATTGCAGACGTTGCCGAAACCCTTAACCTGTCTCAGTCCGCAACCCGCGCACTCCTATCCTCGGGCGAACTGCCGGCCATACAGGTAGGCGGAAAACGAACTTGGCGAATCGAGGCCTCCGAGCTTGAACGCTACATCGAACGCCAGTACGCCGCCACCCGCGAGCGCATCGAATCGGGCAAGATATAGGCTTCCCACAAATCTGCAGCAACCACCAATCTGCTTAGAATCCCGGCAGGAGGCGAATGCTAAACAGGTGAGATAGCGACACCGAGGACACCCCGCCCTCATGCCCGACATCAACGTGATCCTTATAGACGGAAACTATAAAACCGGTTAGAGAAGCTGCTCCCACCTGCACTGCCACGCGGCGACGCTGCCGCATAATTTGGCGCAATATAGCGGATAACCCCAAGCGCTTGTCTATAAGACTGGGCTCTGGCGCCACTCTTGCAAGGCCTTCAACAACCGCCATCGACGCGGCAGAGACCAGCTCCTGCACTCCCCTATCCTCAAGCAACACCCACGCCGGGTTTGAGCGCACCATTCTTCCCTTCACACTGACGCCAAAGGGAGAGAACACGTTAACTTCGAGGCCTTCTGCGGCCCGCAACCGATCTGACATCCCTGCCGAAACCAGTTCGGCCTCGGCAAGCTCCGCTACCTCTTCACGGCTTTGCAGGGCCTCTTCGCCTGCGAACTCTTGCGCAAGAGCGGCAATAATCGTTTCGAAATCCATCTCCTGATTGAAACACATACAGGATTCAGCATCGGGTTTTCCACCAATTTTCGAAACGCTATTGACTTACTAACCCCGACGTGCAAACATCAATCATCACGAACTGACACGAACTAGCACGAAAGGGGGCAATGGAGTCGAATAGGAACTCAAAATCTAGCGCAAGCATTGCGCTGGTCAG
This sequence comes from Actinomyces sp. S4-C9, assembly GCF_000758775.1. NCBI lineage: Bacteria > Bacillati > Actinomycetota > Actinomycetes > Actinomycetales > Actinomycetaceae > Actinomyces > Actinomyces sp. S4-C9. The sequence continues at coordinate 78,168 of NZ_JRMU01000001.1, forward strand.
TGCCGCCGCGTTCACTGTTACCGCGGCCGCCTCACTCTCGATCGCGATAGACAACTCAAGTGCGTTAGGCCTTCTTCAAACCGATGCGAATGCGATCTTGCGCAGTTCTTTGAATCCGAACGCACTGGCCCTACCACTGCTCACCGCATTTCTTGGCTTTACCATCGCCACACTGTCGCTATGGAGTCTCACTTCCCTGCTAGTTACTGAGATCCTTCTTATTCTTGCCAAGCGAGGCACACCCATTCAGCGCCTACTCGAACTCGCGGTTAACACCTCCAGCCCTTTGGTTCGATCCTTGTTAAAGAAGAGAGTGGCAACGCTTGCAGCGTCGGCATCTTTCGTGGTGAGCGTTACCTCGGCGTTTGCACCGGCTCCAGCAACGGTTCAAGACAACCTGGGGTGGCAGGCAGTATCTACACAGGAGACTCGTCCGTCCCAAACGAGCGTTCCAACCGACCTCACGCTATCTGATCCATCGGCGCCCACCGCACCGACGCCGCAAGCTTCGCCGCCTACTCAACAAGCGGAAAAGAACACTAGCCACGGCGCTAACCTCCCGGCCTCACATACACATCTGGCCAACGAATCCTCTAGCGCTCAAGCCATCGATGTTTTGCCACAGACACACAAAAGCGCGAATGCGCTCGCCGGGAAATCTGAGCCGGACATTGCCGCGGATGAACAATACGTTGTGCGCAGCGGGGACTCCCTGTGGACCATAGCCGCCCGCCATTTACAAAGCAGTGATCCCACCAAGATTGCTACCGAGTGGCACAGAATCTACAACCTAAACAAATCCGTTATTGGTACCGATCCCGACCTCATCTATCCGGGAACAACTCTGACCTTGCCTGAGGAGGACCTCTAATGTCTACAGCACTTGCAACCCTCGAACCCGTTTACGAACCCGTCAAGCTACGCACTGTCAAGGGCGGCAAAAGCCCTGCTAGGCGGCCCTCCGACATCAAGATCAAGCGCGCACCCAACCCCGTACGAACCCTCAACGGAATCTTGCCGAAGCCCGCACCTACGGGGCGCCACTGGGCAATGATTGAGGCATCGTGGGATTATTCAAAACCCGAGGCTGAAATTGACACCATTGGGAAAGCAGAGCAACTTCCCGACGCACGTAACTGGAGCCGTGCCCTAGCACTCGCGATCGTTGAGACACTCAGCGGACAAAAGTATCCAAGCGCGCTAGAACGTTTCGTGACCCCAGACCTTTACGACGCGATCGAACGAAAAGTTGCTCTCGCTACCAGACTGGATGGGCCGGCGGGACGCTCCGCTAGAACGAAAGCCCTGTCTTCCAGAGTATGCGTGGTCAATGAATCCATTGCGGAGACCACACACGTTGTCGTTAAGGGCGAAACCACCCGAGCCGTTGCCATTCGCCTTGAAGCTCGCAGAAGACAATGGGTAGCCACCGCCCTTGAAATCCTGTAAACGAAAGCCTGCCATCTGCGAATGCAAATGGCGGGCAATCTTAAAACGCTCTTAGCGGCGCTTGCGCTTTTGCGCTCTGCGCTGCGCGCGATTCATCGCAGGAGCCGCTCCACCCTCTGACGGAGCGGAAGCCTGCCCGCGGCCGCTCGGACGGAAAGCAGAACCCTCATCCGGGATTCCATCTGAATCTCCAGAGCCGGCAGGGCCAGACATTTGCATCTTTCCGAAGTGAGAACGGCCCACATCGCCCATCACGTTGTCACTCTTAGGCTGATTCAAAGCCTTTGCCTGACGAGCAACCGCAGACGCCTTCGCTGCGTCAAGCTTCTCCTCCTGCTGCTGCAGCGCAAGCTCAAACTGGCCGGCAAACGAGAACGCGAGCTTCACCGTCTCCTCACGAATGCGCTCCATCATCGCCTGGAACATCTGCGCACCCTCAGACCCGTACTCAACCAGAGGATCACGCTGACCCATTGCGCGAAGGCCAATACCTTCCTTCAAGTAATCCATCTCGTACAGGTGTTCACGCCACAACTTATCCACCGAAGCAAGCACAACGCGGCGCTCCAAAGCCCGCATCGGCTCCTCTCCAAGCTGCGACTTAGCTAGTGGATTTGCGCCAACCTTTTCAGAAATCTTGTCGTACTCATTATGAATATCCGACACGTACTCAAACACGAAATCCTCAGCCGAAGCGCCCGCGCCCTCGCCTACTGCATCCACAATCTCCTGCGGACGAATCGACACGGGATAATACTCATGTAACGTCGAGAACAAGCCGTCGAGATCCCAATCCTGCTCATCATCCGACGGAACGTACTGGGACACCACCTGACGCACAAGTTCTTCCATGAAGAACTTCATCTGCGGGTTCATGTCTTCACCCTCAAGAACCCGGCGACGCTCACCATACACAGATTCGCGCTGGCCGGTCATCACGTCGTCATACTTGAGGACGTTCTTACGAATCTCAAAGTTACGAGCCTCAACCTGGGCCTGCGCCGAAGCAATGGACTTTGAGACCATCTTCGACTCGATTGGCAAATCCTCCGGATAGTTGCCTGAAGCCATGATGCGCTGGGCAAGCCCCGCATTAAACAAGCGCATCAAGTCATCTTCCATCGACAGGTAGAAGCGGGACTCACCCGGGTCACCCTGACGGCCGGAACGGCCCCGCAGCTGGTTATCAATGCGGCGTGACTCATGCCTTTCGGTACCCAGCACGTACAGGCCGCCAAGCTCAACAACCTCATCGTGCTCCGCGGCGACGGCCTCCTTTGCAGACTCCATCACCTTCGGCCACATCTCGTTGTACTTGTCCGCATCCTCCTGCGGATCCAAGCCCTCCGAAGCCATGTGAGCAAGCGCAATATGCTCAGCGTTACCGCCAAGCATGATGTCCGTACCGCGGCCAGCCATGTTCGTAGCCACCGTAACAGCGCCCTTACGACCCGCCATCGCCACAACTGCAGCTTCACGCGCGTGCTGCTTAGCGTTCAAAACCTCGTGCGGAATGCGGCGCTCCTTGAGCATGCGCGAAACCAACTCTGACTTCTCCACCGAAGTCGTACCAACGAGTACGGGCTGGCCCTTCTTGTGGCGCTCCTCGATGTCCTCCACCACGGCCTTCATCTTGCCCGCAAACGTGGGGTAAATCAGGTCCGACTGATCCTTGCGAATCATCGGTCGGTTGGTCGGGATGGGTACAACACCAATACCGTAGGTAGAAACAAACTCCGCAGCCTCAGTCTCTGCCGTACCGGTCATGCCAGCACGCGAGCCCTCTGGGTACAGCCGGAAGTAGTTCTGCAACGTGATCGTAGCGAGAGTCTGGTTCTCCGCCTTAATCTCCACACCCTCTTTAGCCTCAATCGCCTGGTGCATGCCCTCGTTATAACGACGGCCTGGCAACACGCGGCCGGTGTGCTCATCAACGATCAGCACCTCACCGTCCTGCACGATGTAATCCTTATCGCGCTTAAACAGCTCCTTGGCCTTAATCGCGTTGTTCAAGTAGCCAATCAGAGGCGTGTGCGCGGCGTCGTACAGGTTGTCAATGCCAAGCTGGTCCTCAACCTTGTCGATGCCCGGCTCTAGAATGCCGATAGTGCGCTTCTTCTCATCAACCTCGTAATCAACCTCGGGCTCAAGCTGGCGCACCAAACGCGCGAACGTCATATACCAATCATCCGCGTTGCCCTGCGCTGGCCCCGAAATAATCAGCGGCGTACGCGCCTCGTCAATCAAAATCGAGTCAACCTCATCGACGATCACATAGTTATGACCGCGCTGCACCATGTCTTCAGGCACCTGCGCCATGTTGTCACGCAAATAGTCAAAACCGAACTCATTGTTGGTGCCGTACGTGATGTCACAGTTGTACTGCTTGCGACGCTCATCGGGCGTCTGTCCCACCAAAATACACCCGCAAGTAAGACCAAGGAAACGGTAAACGCGGCCCATCAGCTCCGACTGGTAGGAAGCCAAGTAGTCGTTAACCGTAACCACGTGCACGCCCTTGCCATCCAGCGCGCGTAGATAAGCTGGCAACGTTGCAACCAGCGTCTTACCTTCACCGGTCTTCATCTCCGCGATGTTGCCCTTATGCAACGCCGCGCCGCCAATTAGCTGCACGTGGAAGGGGCGCAACCCCAGCACGCGATCCGCCGCCTCGCGAACCGTTGCGAAAGCCTCAACCAGCAAGTCATCAAGCGTCTCGCCCTCTTCTAGGCGCTGCTTGAACTCATCAGTCTTCGCCTTAAGTTCCTCATCAGTGAGGTCCTGAAAATCATCTTCGAGGGCATCAACCTGATCCGCAATCGCTTCAAGTTTGCGAAGGGCTCGGCCCTCGCCCATCCTCAAGATCTTGTCAATAATAGACACGGCGCTCCAAAAGTTGTCCTTACACAGTTGGTTCCCATTGTAGACCGCCAGTCGCGTGAGCGCCGCACCCGATCGGCCCGGACTGATAGCAGCGCCAACTGCCCTGCATCCCACAAACGATCTCACGCCTACTCATCGCGAGGCCGCGTAAAAAAGGGGCGAGGACTGCTCGTCCTCGCCCCTGGTAGTGAAAACCTATTCGGCTTCAACCTTCGTATTCAAACGGATCACACCGTACGTCCAGCCCTCGCGATGGTAAACAACGCACGGCTGCATCGTCTCTTGATCAATGAACAAGAACCACGGGTGGCCCACCAGCTCCATCTGATACAGAGCCTGATCAACCGTCATTGATTCAGCCTCATGCAACTTCTGGCGAACAATTACCGGCGAATCCCCAAGCTGTTCCTCTCTTGGCTCACCGATCTTCAGATCCTCAGCCGAGCGCAACGTATCGCGATGCGCCTCCTCCTTCAGATCCTGTTCCGCCTCCGGCTCTTCATAAATTCCGCCTAGCTCCGGCGCAATCGGAGCGTTGTAACGCCTGCGATGATCCTTCGCACGATCACGTGCACGACGCAGACGCTCAAACAGTTTTGCGGTTGCAATGTCGACCGCCGCATATCGATCCGAGCTGGATGCTTCCGCTCGGATGATTGGGCCCTTGCCAAAGACTGTAAGTTCAATCCGCTCCGCGGTCTCAGCTCGACGCGGGTTTGGCTCGTGAGTGAGCTCAACGTCAATACGCTGTGCGCGCGGGTAGAACAGTGTCACCTTTGACACTTTCTCTTCTACGTACTCGCGGAAATTCGGGTGGATTTCGGCATTGCGTCCGACAACTGTGATGTCCATGGTTCCTCCAGGAATACGAGGGAAAAATCCCAACTGATTCGCCAGACACACATCGCGCCTGGCCGTGCGTTTAGTTACCACCCCCTACCAGACGTTTGCGGCAAAAACCTTGCAAAGATTTTTGCCTGGTTACTTAAGTTTACCCGAATTTGGTGACGGGCGTCACTTTAGCGGGTGGCAATTGTGAACATCCGCGAGCGCTACTCCCACAAAACATTGGCCTCCCGCGTATTCCACAGTCTTTCGGCAAGCCAGCATCGTAGCTCCCGTTGTAACCACATCATCCACCAGGATGCACTGCGCCCCGCGTAACTCCACCAACGCACCAACCGAACTACTGTGCGCGCGGCGTTCAACGCCTGACTTCCCTGCCTGAGTCGACCCCCAAGCCTTGGTGAGCACCGGAGCAACCATTACGTCGACACCTTCACGATCAAGATGAGATGCAAACCCACGAGCGATGTGCGGCGTAACCATCAGGCCGCGCCACGCCCTCGTCCACTGGGATGGAACCGGGACAATGAGCAAGGGGTTACCCGCGAGAGGAACATCCACCACTGCGCGATGCGTCATCCACCCCTGCGCCAGCGACACTCCTGCCTGCACCAACCACTCTTGTAACCTGTTTGCCCGGTCATGTTTCGCAGCGAGGATGATTCTGCGTAGTGCTCCCTCATACTCGCCAAGGCTGATTAGCCGCATCGGCATTTCGCCCTCCACCAGGCCGGCTCTAGCAGGGCGTTTCGCTATGGCAGCGCAACTAGAACACAGCGTCGTATCCCACGCACCACAACCCGCGCAAGAAGCCGGAGCGACGATATTTACTAACTCGCTAAACAATGCCAACACGAGGCAACAATAACTAGGTACGAAAGTAGCAATAGCTCCCGCGGGCGACGGTGTGCAAACCTGAGGGCTTAGCGCCCCTGGGGAAAACCTGTCACTTTGGAGCCAAATAAATAGGCAACGAACTAGTGCGGGTACGATTCCTCTACGAGGTCGGTTGTAGAGCTACGCCAAGACACACCAAACCGCGAGTAAATTGCCTCATCCTTGGTGTCTAAGAGCACCGCCTGCGGGGTGGCTCCTCCCGAAATCCTAATCGCGTCTGCCGGCGCTTCGAGCGTTTCAGGCACCGAACCAAGGCTCGAAATAGTGACCTTGCTAGCCTCATCACCGCGCTGCAAAATCAGTGCCGAAGTGTTGCCAGCCCACGACACGTCCAGCACCTCAGCCGCATCGAGTTCCACACGCCGAGGTACGTCAATACCCGCGGGTTTTCCTTGCGCATTACGTTTCACGGCGGCCATCCACACGCTGGAAGAGCCATCCCCATCGCGGCGCAACAATGCTCGCGCGCCATCTGGAGAAATCGAAATACTTTTTATCGAGCGATCATCCTGCCATGGAGATGCGATCCTTACTGAATCATCCCCCGCCGGATTCGTAACAACGACCTCGTTGCCCACAACCGTCCAAATCCAGTCCAGTCGATCGATCGACGGGCGCGAAATTCCCTCGCTCTCTAAAATCTGCACCGGTTTACCGCCCACGCGGACAGAGAAGAGCTTATCGCCGTTAATGAAAGCCAACGGACTGGAATCAACGGGGCCAACCGAAGCGGCATGAGCTCCCGGCTGTTCACTAGCCGGAACCACCACAGTAGTGAACGACCTATCGCGCAGAACCAAACCCGACTTGTTAAAACCAACGCGCTTATCCATTGTCCACGTGGGGCCGGCCGGGATAGCAACATCGTCCAGGCGCATACCGTTGTTTTGCACACGTACCTCAGTCACGCCCGGCACCTGCGCCAGCGTTGAAGTTACCTGCCACTTCAGAGCTTCCTGTTGCTCTGAGCTAACCAAGTACTCTCCCTCTAGCTGCACGTCCGCAACGCCAGCCGTTACCGCAACCTGTTGAAGCGGGAGGCGCGCCCCCGCGGGAATTGCCGAAACCACAGCCGAAGCAATATCGCTAGAAGGCCCCTCAATAAGCGCCTGCATCAGGTGAGACTCCAAACGGCGCACCGGATACCAACGCCTATCCGGCACCAACGCGCGATAGTCGGGCGCAAAAAAGTACACCGAAGCCTGCGTGTACACCGCGTGGAAAGAGGACTGAGACAGAAGCACTCCGTCTGGGAGCTCATCAATGCGCCACTCGCCTAGCGAATTCGTTGTGAGCTTATACTTCAACGACGTCTTGGATGAGGCAGCCTGCTCCTCATAACTGCCATCAGGAGTCACCACGGCGTTAACTCCTATCGACACCGAGACCGTACTCGCATCCCCAGTCACGAACGGCGTTTGATCATCCGAATAGATCTGCACCTGCGATTCCGGACGCCACGCGGCCTTCGCACGATCAGTCAAATACGAGCGCGCCACCTGAAAATCATCCGACAAGCCCGCCGCAGAAGCGCGCAGAAAATCACGTACCAAAATGTCGGGAGTGGACCCAGCAACCGGGCCGTAACCTTTCAAAACCAGCGATTCTGCATCGGGAATATCCCGCTCAAAACTTGTAACCGGCCCCGAAGAAGGTAGCGACGAACAGCCCGCAAGCACCAGCGTGCAAGCCATGACCATAGTCAAAATCTTGCGCCTCATCGCTCCTCCCACAACTTCAGAGGTGTTTTCGCAATCTCAACACCCTGCCGGCGCGGAACTGTCACCATGAACGCAGCGCCTTGGCCTGGCTCTCCGTACACCTCTATCTTGCCGCCGTGCAAAGCTACGTCCTCACGGGCAATAGACAACCCCAATCCCGTACCGCCGGTTGTTCGCGTGCGCGCCGGATCCGCACGGTAAAAGCGCTCAAACACGTGCGTGCGCGTCTCCTCGTCCAAACCAACACCGAAATCACGCACCCGCACCGAAGTAGCGTCAGGATCCGATCCAACCTCAACCTGCACCGGGCCACCCTCAGCGTGCTCAATCGCATTCACCAAGAAATTACGCAACACCCGCTCCATGCGGCGGCTATCTGCCTCGGCCACATTCCTGCCCTCACCAGAAATGACCTCTACCTGCACCCCAAGTTTGTCCGCAAGCGCGCGATTCGCATCCACAACTTTTTGCGCCAGCTCCGTGAAATTCACGTCATCAAGTTCCAGCGAAGCAGACTTTGAATCGTAACGCGAAATCTCTAGCAGGTCCGCCAGCATTTTTTCGAAACGATCCACCTGCTGGTGAAGTAGCTCCGCCGATCTAGCTGAGATCGGGTCAAACTCTTCACGGCTGTCGTAGAGCATCTCTTCTGCCATACGAATCGTAGTCAAAGGGGTACGCAGCTCATGCGAAACATCCGACACGAAACGCTGCTCCAGCTTCGACAGCTCATCATACTCCGCAATCTTGTCAGCCAATGAGGACGCCATGTTGTTAAACGCGCGCCCGAGCTGCGACATCTCATCCACGCCATCAGCACTCACACGCACACTCAAATCACCATCAGCCAGCTGCGCGGCCGCCTCCGCGGTTCTACGAACCGGCCTAAGCAGACGATAAATCATGTAAATGAGGCCCGCACTAAACAGTAAAATCACGGGCACCGACCCGATTACCAATGTGCGCATGAGCATCGAGATAGTTGCCTGATCGTCACTGAGCGAATAAACGGTGTACAGCTCATACTCACCTGCGAGCGGTAGCGTCACGATATCGCCCACAATGATGCCCGGGCTTGGCTTGCCAATACCGTTATCAATCTCGATCGACTGGTAGTACGGACCACCTCCATCGGCCGTCATCTTGCGCATTTGTGGCGTAAGCGCATCAATCACACTGCTATCGATGAGGTCATTAATCGCAAACGTTGCCGAAGCGCTGGGTGCCCGCAATAGCATCGTGCCAACTGCACCCGCACCCGTGGCCGAGGATCGCAGCGAGGAAATCAACTTGTGCGCCAGATCTTGAACCTGATCCGGAGTGGTAGCAGTGGACTGGTCAAACGTGGACTGCGCCTGCGCTAAACGAACCGTGGCATCATCAAGAACCTGCTCACGCCGCTGCTCGAAAACCTCCGTGCGCACCTGAAACGTCACCGCCACAAACAGTAGCGACAACAGGGTCAACATGAGCAATGTCATGCCAACCGCAACCTTTAGCGACAAGGACTTGCGAATAAACAAAATAGGACGGGCATCTTGGAACGCCCGCACCAACTTGGAGTCGCTCGCCGCCATCAGCTACGCCGGTGTTCCACCCGCACGGTAGCCCACGCCCCGAACGGTCACGATAAGCTCCGGATGCTCCGGATCGCGTTCTATCTTCGCGCGCAAACGCTGCACGTGCACATTAACTAGGCGGGTATCCGCAGCATGCCGGTAACCCCACACGTCCTCTAGTAGCTCCTCGCGAGAAAACACCTTCCACGGCGCCTTAGCCAATGCCACAAGCAAATCAAACTCAAGCGGAGTCAGAGCAATGGGGGCACCGCCACGCGTCACCTCGTGGCCCGGAACGTCGACCTCCAGATCACCGACCTTCAATACCTCATCGAAGTGCTCATCACGGCCTCGCAAACGCGCCTTCACCCGCGCCACGAGCTCCTTTGGCTTGAACGGCTTAGGCACGTAATCATCCGCACCTGCCTCTAGGCCAACAACCACGTCAGTCGTATCCGAACGCGCGGTCAGCATCACGATAGGCACGTCCGAATCAGCTCGGATCTCCTTACAAATCTGGATGCCGTTCTTGCCTGGTAACATCACATCCAACAAGATCAAATCCGGATTGACCTGGTGGAAAACCTCAACAGCTGTCTGGCCATCATGACAAAAAGCGGTCTCGTACCCCTCCGAAGAAAGTACGAGGCCAATCATCTCTGCCAAGGCAACATCGTCGTCCACGACTAACACGTTCGCACTCATATAACGATATTGTCACGACGCCTCGAATTTTTCACGCATTAGAAGCGCTGGCGCGTTAGTGTGATGAGTCTCCATCTTCTACTCCGCCATCAACCACCCGAAAGTTCGCGCGCCGATTCTTAACACGCATAGACTCCGGCTTAACAGAGGGAGGCTGCGGCGCAGGGTTCTTACGGGGTGCGGGGCGATTCCCCACCTTGCGCACAAGATCTGCCAGCGCCATCAGATCGTCCGGTGAAGGCGGTGCGGGCTCAAAATTCGTAGCCAGGCGAATCACCTGCCAGCCGCGCGGGGCCGTGAAATTGTTAGCGTGCATTTCACAAAGCTCCATGGTTCCGGGCTCTCGCGAAGGCGAAAGCGGTCCCAAAACCGCGGTGGCCTCGGAATAGTCATAAGTCAAAGTAGCCACCGCAGGCTCGTTACAAGTGGTCTTACTACACGCACGCATCGCATTCACACCTCCAAGAATAGGAGAACTACAGCACTTGTACTACCTGTCCACGCGGCGGGTGGGTAAAGTAAGCCCCATGCGCCAAACTAGAAGACGCCGTGATCGGCATGGACGAGGAAGCCGCGGACCCCTTTTTGTTCCCGGCATTCCCGCACGGGCTAACTGGCGCGAATCCTTTGACCAAATCGTAGCGCTACAAATAGGTGAAATCACTGCGCGCCACCCCGAACTTGCACGCATCGAGATTGGCATCGATGAAGTTCCAACCTCAAACCCGGCCTCTTGGGAGCACCACTCCGTGGTCCTGTGCCGCACATTCCCCGAAAACCGGCTCGCGCGTCTTGCACCCCGTCTCGTACTCTACCGGCTCCCCATTCAGGCTCGAGCAGGGCGCGTATCCGTTCGCCAAATGGGATCCCCCTTGCATGCCCTCGTGAGAGGACTGCTGGTAGAAAACCTATCCGCACTCAGCGGCCTTTCCATGGGGGAAATCCACGGCGGCCCCATTGAGGACATCTAGCGCCCACCGGTATAAGACGCGGTTGCTAACTGAACCGATTGGCCGTTTAACGCGGGGCGATGAAGCGGAACGTAGGCGTTCCTGAAGTGGAATCTTGTAGCGCAAGAGCAGAAATTAGATTGCCTGAGGCAACCTCGGAAATCGCATTGACCGACGCGTGGATGGGGGCATCAGCATCAATCTTTAGATCCGATCCAGATACGGCCTGGCTGATCACATGCCCGGCTGCAAGGCTGATTTCCTTGCCGTTCACGCGCACCGCGACGTCCTCATCACTGGAATTGGCCAGGAAGAGAGTGTAAGAAACCCCGGACGCCGCGGGAAGAGGCTCGTGGTAGGTCGTTGCCGCATCTGCGGGCATCCACACGACGCGATCAGCTAAAGACTTGCCGTCCTGATCCTTCTTACCGGTCATGTAGCCCGATGCGGAAGCCAGCACGGGCTCATTTGACTCGACGAGCACGCTAGCGTATTCATCCTCGAGACCATCGAGATTTAGCTGGAACACCGCGCCGGGGTCAATCACCACGTCATTGCCGCCGGGAAGCGGTGCCCTACCCTTCTGCGAGAGCACGCTGAGAGTAACCTGTGCTTCCTCTTCTCCCACGTTTTGGAGGCGAAGCTTCGGCTCCTCCAGCCCCTTCGCAACTCCGGATATGAGAGCAGTTTTTGTTGCAACCCCCGATCCGGAGACGTGGTCGAGGCCGCGAGGGGTGAGGCCCGCGGTGCTGATAGTGCGGATCGTTGCGGCCACGCCCGGGCCGGACGCCTGCACCTGTACGCCCAGGCGTTCCTCGTCGGGGAAGAAGGCTGCCAGGTTCACCGTCTCAATTGAGCCTGCCCGCACGGTGAATGTGGGTTCACCCTCAACCGGACCAATGCTCGACCACCCGCGCAACGTAACTTCGGAGGCCTGCTTAGACGGGTTCATGACCGTGAGCAATGCGGCTTCACCAACCGTGGTTGCACCCACGTTAAACCAGGAATCATTACGAGCCGTCTGGCACTGATCGAACACTAGGCCGCGCACATCCTCGGTATTAATTTGGCCCAAAATAGCCGAAGGCGCTTTGCTTTCTACCGTGGAATGCACAGATAGGCCGATCGGATTTTTCGATTCAAATTCGATGCCGCCTTCACCTTTTGCGCCCGCGATCTCCTTGCCCGTTACAAGGTCTACGGCTCGAGTCAGTTCAACGCCTGAAATATCGGCAACGAACACCTTAGTGGGGGTCTTGTCGCCGAACTCAGTTTCGATACCCGCTGCGCATGCGAGTTCATAGGTCTGGTCGGGTAAGGTCACGACCTCAGAAATTTGGCGGCCAACGTCCTCGCCAAAATCGATGCTGGACTGCGCAGTTGCCACCAAGCCGAGCGCAACCACGGCAAGCCCGCCGGTAAGTGCGGCGCCACCGGCCCGGGCGGCTGAGCGCGCTGACCATTTACGCTTCATTTTGGCGCCTCCTTCTACGGATCGGCGCACCCGCAATCAGCAGGCTCACAACCGAAAGAGCGCTAAGGGCCCACCAGATAGGCATCCATTCAGCATGGTACGCAACTTTGACCACGCCGTTCGCTCCGTCCAGTTTGAATGCCTGCTGCCAACCGTGGTCTGCGACGTCCAGCAACTGGGCACCAACCGTGGCTCGCCAGTTAGCATCGGCACGTTCTGACAGCACCAGCGTAGCTCCCGGGCCATATTTGTACTTTGAAAGATCTACGGACGCGCCAACTAGACCGGAAGGGACGGGCGTGACTTTTCCTGAATCGTCAATATACATGCGAGCCGGCTCTAGACCCGAGGGGCGCATTCGCCACAGAAGTCCAGCTTCAGATTCACCCGCTCGCTCTAGGTACTCATTCGAATCGAGAGCCGTCTGAGCTGCCGTGTAAGAGGTTCCCTCCCCTGACAATGCGATCTGATCCACTGCGAAGCCAAGCAGGCCCGTTGGCTCAGAATTGTTCAGGACTTCGGCTACCGCGCGGGAGAAGTCAGCATCCGCTTCATCGGGATTTGCCAGCGCCTGGGCTACCCCACCTTGCGGGAGATACTGCATGTTGATCGCGTCTTCGAGGCGGAACCGCGGCGATGAGTCCCCCAGTTCAACGCCGTCACCACGGCGAAGTTGTGCCTGCACTCCCTCGTCATTTACATGCATCACGAGGAAGCGAGCGTGGCGCGGGTAATCCTGAGCGTACTGCGCGGCGGCAGGCGTTTCATACTCTGGCGCAGCTGTGATAGCGCGCGAACGCGCTCCATCAACCGTTATTCCTGCAGCCCATACCGCAACCGGGGTTAGCGCAACCACTAATGTCAAAACCAGGCCCGCCACTGCAAGCGGCCAAACAACCCGTTCAAGGGAGCTTACACGCGACTTGAGAACAGGCACGGACGTCGCATCTTGTACCTCAAGATGTTCGGTTTCGGACTCGTCCGGTTTGATTTCGTCCACGGATTGCGCTGCGTCCACCTCAGATTGCTCGACATCAGCCTGGGCAACCTGAGCATCAGTCTCGTCTAAGACGTCTTTCTTGGGTGCGTTCTGCTGCGAACGCTCCTTGGCTCTCAAGCGACGCTTTGCGGCTACGTCAAGGCGGCGACGCGAACGGTACGAATAGAGGCGCTCTTGCAGAACCAGAGGACTCAGCAGGCCCGACCACGCAGCAATCATGCATATGCCCGCAATGGACAGAGCCGGTCCTGGCCAAGCAGCAACCAGAGTCCCGTCATAGGCGATGACCGTGCGGGCTGCCACAATCGCGATGATGAAAGCGATTGTACCTGTCAGGAAGAAGAAGCGGGTGCGCAACCAAGTGCGGGAAAAGTTCACAAGAGCAAGCATCGCACCCAGGACGCACAGAACGCCGGGAGCCAGAGCCAGCCAAACGCCCACGCTACGCGGATCCAACACCAGGTTTTCCGGCAGGCCGAGCACACTCAGCCAAGTTGGTGGGGCATCAAAAGCGAGTGGACGACCCGAATCGGCAAGCAGGAATCGAAGCGCTCTTGATCCTCCGATCTGCACGGCCGCAATCCACGTGGGTAGCATGATCGCCACGGGCGGAGTAGCTGCGAGTAGCGTTAGTTTCCATTTGCGAGGCCGCACGAGCAACTGGACGATCGTAAACAGTACGAGCGCCAAACCTGCCCATGGTGCGGCGGCAACCACCATCACGAGAGCAGCTGACGCGAGCGCGGCGTAGCTGGTAGCCAAAGCACGATCTTGCACCTCTAGTTCACCGTCTTGCGCGCCGCGGATCCGCAAAGTGGCGCCCAGGCTAAGCATCCTCATCCACCCCAGGAGTACCAGCGGAACAGCCACGTGCACCATCACTGCTGCCATACGTCCATCAGACCAGGACAGCAAGAAAGTGGGAAGCGAAATCCAGATGGTTGCGAACGCAAACCGCCAAATCGGCCGGTGTGTGAGCGTGCTCGTAGCCCAAAACATAGCGAGCCAAGCCGCCAGCGGGGCTAGTAGCCAAAAGCCCACCAGCACGTTTTTGGGGCCGATACCGATTAGAGCAAATGGGGCAGATAGAAGCGCCCAGACCATGAGTAGCGGATCGCCAGGTCCCGCAGCTCCCGCGCCACCAACAACCCAGCCGGCCCACGCCTCGTGCCACAGTTTTGTAAAGGAGGTCGGCAGATTTGCCCAAGCTCCACCCGTTATACCGTTCGTGAGCCCGCTACTAGTAAAGAAAATTGCCACAAGTAATAGCAACGTTCCGACCCCAGCGGCGACGTTTGATGCAATCTTATGTTCGCGAAGTAACTTAGCTGCTACCGGTTCAAGGACTTCAACGGGCTTAGGTTCGCGCTCTCGTTTAGCCAGCGTGCGCTTGGCCTTTGTGATGGTCAGGTTTGATTCCTCGAGACTCGCGAGAGCTTTCGCGGGAACCTTACGAGTGCGGGCCAAGCGCAGACGCGCTGAGATCGCCTGAGGAATCCTGCTAAACGCCCGCGCAAAGCCAACCAGTTCAAGCCAGACCAGGTCAGGTTGTTTGGTAAACAGGCGCATAAGTGCGCGCAGAAGCGTCCAAAATGGGAGCGAAACAAGCATTAGGACGAACAGGATAGGTGGATTCGCAACCATCGCGTTGTACAGTTGCGCGCCGCGCCGCAAGCCGAACGAACGGTTAACGTCCGCTTCCTCACCCTCACGGACATCCCGGTAACTGCCACGCGCGTGCGCGATCTTTGCCCCAGGAGCAACCACCGTACGGTATCCGAGTTGGCGGGTGCGCCTACACAGTTCGAGGCCGTCGCCAAACGGCCCTAGCACAGGATCTGGCCCGCCGGTCAGTTCCCACACCGCTGCTCGAATCAGCATGCCAGCCGTGCCAACCGCAAGCACATCCGAATCTGAATCATGCTGGCCCTGGTCAATCTCACCCGGCATCAAATAATCGAGGCGGCGGCCCGAACGAGACGCCCGCACCCCCACCTCAAGCAGGCGATCCGAGTCAGACCAGGCAACCTGTTTTGGCCCAACAATGCCTACGGTTAGGCCGCGAGCGCCCTCGGCAATAAGATTCGCAAGAGCATCCTCAAAAGGCGCGCTATCGTCATGCAAGGTCCAAAGCCACTGGGCCTGCATTATTGAAGGATCCGCCGATACCGCCTCGCGGATCGCATCACCAAAGTTATTCGCGCCCGGCGCGTCGATTACCTCAACACCGTCAACCGCGGGGAATGATTCTTTACCAACGCGCACCAGCACAATGCGCTCAGGCAGGTGGGACTGCCCCAAAACCGCGTCAAGAGTGCGCCGCAAGAACGGCGAATTCGCGGGGGAAACAATTAGTGCTGCAACGCTTTGGTCAGCCACTTAGAGAGCCTTACACTGCGCGGCGCTTAAGCCGGCGGCGCTCGCGCTCCGACATTCCACCCCAAATTCCAAAGCGCTCATCATTTTGCAGGGCATATTCAAGGCACTGAGCGCGCACTTCACAAGAAGCGCACACCGCTTTGGCCTCCCTAGTAGAGCCGCCCTTTTCTGGGAAGAAAGCTTCGGGATCTGTCTGCGCGCAAAGAGCCTGCTCTTGCCAAGCGAGAGGACCATCATCAAGGTACGCGCTTTCATCAAATGAAAGCGGTCCTTCACCGAGAATATTCCACACGGTTTTCCCCTCACTTAGATATCGTCTTAATGAATTACACGCGTGTTATATACAATAGTCAAACCGAATGGTGTAAAGAAAGTCTTTGAGAACTTTTCCACTCGCCTGAGCGCTCATTTTCGTTTGATATTGCCACACCGGCGTCAAAATTCGCGTTTTTGCGCAGATGAGGTCTGCGACCCTCCTATGCTTAACTTCCCCATCGTATGACTTCGAGCTATGCCTGTGAGAATCTAGGATCATGCTTGAGCCTAATGTTTTGACCTGGATGTCATCCACGCCTTCGGCAGTACTTACGTGGTACTCACAATCTGGACGCCTTGAATTTACGGGCCCCGTCATGGCACGTTGGCTTGCAAAAACTGCGAACTACGTTGACGAGGTGCTCGGCGGAGAACAACCGGGCGTGGCCCTAGCGCTTCCCGCATCTTGGCGAACCCTGGTCTGGGTCACGGGGGCAGGACTTGCGGGAGGGGGCGTATCCATCACCGCTGAGCCTGACCTTTCCAGTTTCGACATCTTCATAACCAGCAACGAGGACGAGGCCCGCGCAGCCGCCGCCGACGATCCAGGTCTCATCGTATTACTGCAGGACTTGGGCATGATGGCCCTGGGATGGAGCGGAGATCTGCCAGATGGAATATCTGACGCGATCGCAGAGGTGGGTAGCCAGCCCGACGGCCTTGCTTTCGCTGGAGCCGTTCCCGCCCAGCTACCCGAGGGTGAGCCTAGCCCGTCCCTCGAGGCCGGTAACCAGCCTGTGGTGGTGTGCGGCGAGCCTTACATCGGCTCCATCTGGGAAGCATGGCGCCTGCACCGGCCAGCAATATGGATTGAACCTGGCCTCGACACCAACGCAATAATGGCGCAGGAAAACCTCGCCTAGCTTTCCTGCGCCTACGTGCCGCGCTACTGCTACCTCAGTTGGAACTGGCTACGGCTTCGCATATGACCTAGCTAAATGTCAGCTACGGTCCGCTTACGCGGATGGAACACCAGTCCTTTCAGGCCGGCCTTCACGAGGCGAAGCTTGAGCGGCAGCGGAATCTGGCGACCGCGCATTTGTTTTAGCATGCTCTCCCCAATCTGGGCGACCATGGCGGGGTTTCGTAGCGACCACGCGGCCGACACTTGGTTGCGCACACCGTATTCGAACTTCCAAATGTTCGATTCGTTGACCTGCCCGTAGTTCACGCCCAAGTTCTCTGCCAACAGGTGATCAACCTTCGAGCTGGGCACGTAAATGCCAGGACGGAACTTAGATAGACGTGTGGTGTACTCGGAGTCGTCGTACCAGATGAAGTACTCGCGGTAAGGCAGGCCAACTTCCTCCACACCCTCACGCGTCACGAGGCAGGATACGAAAGAACACGACTTCACATCCACGTGGTTCTCCCCATCAATGAGGGGGCGCACCCAGTCCCACACGGTTTCAGGCGAGTTCATCTCACACATGCGGCCGTCCGTCCAAAGCACGCTAGAGCAGGCAAACGATGGCATTGCTCCGCGACGCTTTGTGGCAGCGTCAAGACCTGCGAGCAGTTCTTCTAAGGCTTCGGGTTGCGGAACCGTGTCGTCATCCATCAACCAGAACCCGGCAAAGCCGCGCTTGTATGCTTCTTCGATGCCAAGCGTAAAACCGCCCGCACCTCCCGTATTGTTAACGGAGGTGATGACAGCGTGAGGTCGCTTCCACTCGCGACCTAGCAGATACTCGCGCGTGTCGTCAGTTGAGGCGTTGTTAATAACAAGGATCTTGTCAACAGGCCGGGTTTGGGCCTCCAGTCCCGCGATTGTCTTCTCTAACAGCTCACGGCGATTGAATGTAACAACTACAGCTGCGACTTTCACTTCGCTTCCCTGCTTTCTTGCGCGTCGAGTTCCCTCATGATTTGCGCGTAGTGGTTTTCAAAGAATGTTGTTGCTGACTCTAGGCTACGAAGACTGTCGAGTCGGCTGCGCTGCTCTGTATCCAGTCTACGCACGAACTCGGCGTCGGATACCAGGCGCGGGAACAGGTGCTTGGCCGCTCTGAAGAATGCGATAGGCTCGCGTGGAAGTAACGCGCCCCGAGCGATGACGGTCTGCTGTGATCCAACATCGGTAGATACCACCAGAACGCCGGCCGCGTCTGCCTCGATTGTAGTTAGAGTTAGGCCCTCATTTTCAGACGTGATTACGAGGACATCGATATCGTCAAAAAAGTCTGCAACCGGCCCCCAAGGGCGACGCTCAATGGCGGCATCGAGGCGCATACGGCGGATTTGTTTCGACACGATCTCTTCGAGTTCGCCATCGCCCTGCATAACGAACTCGAACTGCCCGGGATAGCGTTTGTTCAGGTATGCTGCGAGCGCAACGAACAGAACAGGTCTCTTTTGCGGAGATAGGCGGCCCAAGAATCCGAGGCGAAGCGGACGGTTTGTTGGCAACTCAACTGGCCGCGGCTGAGCCTGATCAGAGGTGAATGTCGTGAGCGGACGGTATACGACATTCGCCGAGTCAACACCGCCCTCACGGTATAGGCGTTGTAGCTGCGGGGAGATCACGTGGTGCAGAGCCAAGTATGCTCGCGCACCGATCGAGGCTGACACGAAGCCGCCACCGCGGTGCTCAGAAATATGCGTGCTGTCTTCAATGCGCACGCCCGGGTAAAGGGACTTCACCAGCGGGATCATACTGTAGGCAAAAATCGAGTGGTGAATGTGGATGCGGCCGGGCCTATGCGTAGCCATGATTTCAGTGACGAGGGCCGGCCAGTTGCGCCGCGGCACAGCCTGGTCAATCAGGTAGACAAACCGCGACATTGACGAGGCGAGATTGAGTTGCCGCTGGGGCGCACACCGGTCAAAAGTGAAGATCAGGTTGAATCCGGCGGCTTTGGCGATGCGGGCCTGCTCCCACGCCCAGGCTTCTGCTCCCCCGGACTCCGCCCAGTGCATGGCGAGCCACATGGTTTTCGAGTTGAGGTCTCCTCCGGCCTCACCCGCACGCGTCATAGCTGGCAAAACCTGCGGCTTGCGGCCGCGCCCGTGCGTGTTGCGATACTGGCGATACACGTCGAGCGTGAGGGGCACCGCGTGGTAGACCTTCGTGTAGGTCTTCGCAACGAGTGCGGCCAGCTTGGAAGTGTTGAGCTCCATCTTGAAGTTAGCTGGCTTGCCTACTAGCTCCGCGGTAGGCACTGCCATCATGATGCGTTCAAGCGGAACATCGGTTCTGCTTTGTGCGGTGATGACGCCCACCTCAGCGCCATCCTCGTAAACATGTTCGAACGGTTTTTGAAGCTCAGCCGGGTTGGACATGGGCTCCTCATTTCGACAACTGAGGACAACCTCAATCCGTTCGTGAAGTAAAAGCAAGGGGCGAAGCGCACTCTCAATCCATGCATCATCGAGCCGGCCGAGGATGTTCTCACCCTCTTCGCTGAGCATAACGGTGAACTTGTATGCGGGGAAAACGTCGGCTAGCCGCGCTGCTAGCTCCTCGCTATTTTTGCTCACTACGCATCCTTTCAATCGCTTCGTCCACGGTGCCATCGACAACAATTTTGCCTTTTTCAAGCAAGATGCCGCGGTCACAGATATCTGCAATCATGTCGAGGTCGTGGCTAACAATCACAAGAGTGGTGCCAGCGGCTTTCATTTCTTGCACGCGGGCGAGACACTTACGTTGGAACGGTTCGTCACCAACTGCGAGGATCTCATCCACAAGGAAAATGTCTGGATGGGTGTGCACAGCGACGGAGAATGCCAGGCGCAGGAACATGCCGGAGGAATAGAACTTAACCTCGGTGTCAATGAACTTCTCGATTTCCGAGAATGCCACAATCTCGTCGAATGCGTCCTCAACTTCCCTCTTAGACATGCCGAGGATAGCGCCGTTCAAGTACACGTTCTCGCGGCCCGTGAGGTCGGGGTGGAAGCCCGCACCCACCTCGATCAGACCCGCTACCTTACCGCGCACGCCAACGTAGCCCGAGTCTTCGCGCAGCACGCCAGAGATCAACTTCAAACAGGTGGATTTACCCGAACCGTTATAGCCGAGTAGCGCAACCGTGTCCCCCTCGTTCACGGTAAAAGACACATCGTCGAGTGCGCGGAACCGTTCTGAAATCTCAGAGCGTCGCCCAGTCATGGACCAGACGAGGGTTTCTTTCAGCGTGTGGGTGCGTCGGATAATGAACTCTTTGCGAACGTTCTCGACCTTCACCACAGGGCGCGGCTTGTGACTGTTATTCTCCGTACCCATTAGAGCTCCTGCGCAAAACGTGGATCAAGTTTTCTAAACACAATCTCGCCAACCAGTAGCGTCACAATCGCAGACACGCCCGCAATGATGCCCCACATAAACATGTCGGGAGGTCGCGTAGCTGCCTCTTGCATCATCGTTGGCTCCCAAAAAACAATGTGGAACATTTCCACGATTGGGGTCAGAGGGTTCAGTTGATACAGCTTCCACAACCAACCATCACCGAGGAAGTTGTAGACCATCTCCCACTTGTACAGCACTGGCGACGCCCATGTGGTGACCATGAGGATGAGTTCAACGAAGTTTTCAGCATCTCGATAGAACACGTTGAGAGCGCCCATCAGAAGCCCAACGCCAAGGCCGAAGATAGTTAGAACTAAGAACACGTAGATAAACAGCCCCAATTCCATGAGGCCGGGCCTCCACCCAAAAATGAGGGCGCCGCTGGCAAGGATCACCAGCTGCGGCACAAAATGCACGAACGCTACCCACGTGGATGCTACCGGGAAAAGTTCGCGCGGCAAGTAGATTTTCTTAACTAGTGGAGTGTTCCAAACTACCGAACGAGTGTCGTTGTTGAATATCTCAGCAAAGTAGTTCATCGCAACAACGCCAGCAAACATGTAAATCACGTAGTTTTCAATGGCGCGATCCATGCCCATGAACTTGCCGATAGCCAGGTAGAACACGAGGAACTGGACTGCTGGTTTCGCGTAGCTCCACAGCATGCCCAGAACGGAACCGCGGTAGCGTACCCGCAGTTCCTTGTGCACAAGAAGAGAAGCGAGGAACCGCTTATCGAATACTTCCAGTAGTCCTCGTGACCGTCCAGGCCTTACGAACTCGTCAGTGGATGTGGTCAAACCGGCTCCTAGTTCTCACCGTCAAGCAGTGGAGCAAGCTGGTTGTCCCACATCGATAGTGCAGAGGCAATGGCCATGTGCATGTCCAAGTACTTGTAGGTTCCCAGACGGCCTCCGAAGAACACCTTATCTTCGCCATCCATTAGCTCGCGGTAACGGGCCAGACGCTCGCGGTCCTCGTCTGTATTGACCGGGTAGTAAGGTTCTTCGTCTCGGCTTGCAAAACGCGAGTATTCGCGCGCGATAACGGTCTTGTCAGCCGGATATTGTTTTTCTCGCTCGGGATGGAAGTGGCGAAACTCGTGAATGCGAGTGTAGGGAACGTCCTCGTCTCCGTAGTTCATGACGGAGGTTCCTTGAAAGTCACCGGTGTTCACAACTTCGATTTCGAAGTCGAGCGTGCGCCAGGTGAGGTCGCCTTCGCAATAGTCGAAGTAGCGGTCTAGCGGGCCCGTGTACACTACGGGAACCTTGCCAACCACCTGGTCTTTAGACAGCTCGTGGGAGTTGTCAAAGAAATCGGTATCAAGGAAGACATCGATCAGGTCATGGTCTGCCATTCGTTCCAGCCAAGCGGCGTACCCATCCGTGGGCAGGCCTTCATAGGTGTCGGAGAAGTACTTGTCGTTGTACGTGTAGCGCACGGGCAGGCGCGAAACGATGGAGGCCGGTAGCTTCTTCGGATCGGTCTGCCACTGCTTGGCTGTGTACCCCTTGAAAAATGCCTCAAACAAGGGGCGCCCCACCAGGGAAATACCCTTGGATTCAAAATCTTTAACGTCAGAGTCAGCAACTTCAGCGGACTGCTCTTTAACCAGTGCACGCGCTTCATCGGGTGTGTATGCAGCGCGGAAGAACTGGTTAATAGTGCCCAGGTTTACAGGCATTGAGTACACCTCGCCGCCGACCGTGGTTTTCACGTGGTGAACGTAGTTTGTGAATGAGGTGAAGCGGTTGACGTACTCCCACACGCGTTCGTTAGACGTGTGGAAAAGGTGCGCGCCATACTTGTGGACTTCAATACCCGTTTCAGGATCGGCCTCGGAATAGGCGTTTCCGCCGATGTGGCTACGACGCTCCAAAAGCGCAACTTTGAGGCCGCGCTCTTCTGCGCATTGCCGCGCAATTGTTAGGCCAAAAAGGCCCGATCCCACAACTACAACGTCATATTTCAAGGCAAGCTCCTATTTCTTAGCGTAGGTACGCTCCTCTAGTTTAGCCGCGTCGGAACCATGAGAGGGTTCCAACCCCCTGGTACAAGGTTTTTCTTACGACAGTAGGAATGAGTCTATAGCCGGCGCGAATCACCACGTTGCGCACGTATTGCGCGGGAGTGACGAAACCTATACGCAGGAGGTTGCGTTGTAGTTCGAGTTCAGAGTCGAACAGATCGCGCCCTCCCCTACGCGCATATGCACCGGCCCCTACGCGGTATGCAACAAGGGGTTCTTCGATGTTGGCGGTTCGCGCTCCCGATGCAATCATGCGGGCAAACAACCAATAGTCTTCCATTCGGTCCAGGTGCTGATAACCACCGGCGCGCTCTAGCGCACTTTTGCGCATGACCACGGTTGGGTGGTTGAACGGGTCTCGAAATCTTGCGGTCTTAGCAATGGCATGGTGTTTGGCGGGCAGGACGCGGATCATGCCCCACTGGTTCTCATTACGGTCAAATTCAGCGATGGCTGATCCAATAAGGTCGCGCCCGCGCATGAGGGGGAGCTGCTTAGCGAACCGATCCGGCAAGGACACGTCGTCGGCATCTGCGCGCGCAATGATTTCGTGTTTGGCAATTTTCAGCCCAGCTTCGAGGGCGCAGGCAAGCCCCTGGTTTTCAGCTAACCTCACTACGTCGATGGGCTGGCCGGCAATTTCGGTGGCCCTGTCGATGGACTCTTGTAACGCATCAGGCACAGGGCCGTCTTGGACGAGCACCACCTGATCGGGTTTCAACTGCTGTTCACGAGTAATTGATACTAGTGCCCGCTCAAACTGTTGCGGGTCATCCCCCGCGTAAACGGATGTGAGCACGGTGAATGGCTCATTTTCGTTTGCAAATGCTAGATGCGCGTCTGCTTCAACGATCTGGACATCGTGTGCGACGGGCGTGTGGGCAAGCACCTCGACGGTGGCGCGCGGCGGGCGCGTCCCCTGTTTTATACCTTCTACGGCAAAGACAAGCAGGGCCTTCGGGTCGGCAGAGTTCTTCACGGTCAGACCCCAGCGCAACACCGATTTACCGCTATATAGCGCCTTTTCAACCGGGTTGAGTGCGTGCGAGCGCGTGTACATCCACAGCTTGTTACGCACTTCGTTTACAAAGCGCGGGCCGGGGTCGGCGGAAGAATCTCCAAACTTCTTCGTTTTGTGCACCACCACGGAGTAGGGCACGTACAGGCCAACTCGGTGGCGCAGTAGCCTCGCGGTGTATTCGAAGTCGTCATTCCAAAGGAAGTAGTCAGCTTTTGGCAGCCCATCTTCTACAATGGCACGCCGGTCAATCATGATTGAGACGAAGGAGGCCGTGCGAATCGGGATCGTGTCAATCTCTTCAGCTCGGCGCGCAAGTTTCGGATCAAGGAGAGGACGAGGACGCGGCCGGTTCATCGGGTGTTCCCGCCCGTCGGTCCAGATGGCTTTAGAGACGAGGATAGCTGGCTGGCCCGGATATCTACGACGCGCCTCCAGCAGGCCAGCCAGAGCTGTGTCGGTGGGAACCGTGTCGTCATCCATTATCCACACTAGGTCCGCATTCCAATGGTTCACGGCTCGCGCAATGCCCGCAGCGAAACCCCCGGCACCCCCAAGATTTTCAGGCATGGTGAGAACTTCGTCCACCACCTCGTGTTCCTTGGCTATGGCACGCGAGTTGTCGGTGGAGGCGTTGTCGATAACCACCACGGCCTGGGGCACCGTGGTTTGACAGGCAAGACCGTTTAACGTTTGGATCATCAGATCCTGGCGATTCCACGCCACTACTACCGCAACGACGCGGGGGTTGGTGGTTTTCACCTTTCTCCTTTGCTGATCCAAGTCCGATTAGTTCTTTTGGGCATTATCGCACGTATTGATTTCGTAGAGCCGGCTTGCGCCCGCGTGGGCTATAAGTTTGAAATTTTCAGCGAGGTCGTGGGCCGCTTCAAGTCCGATGTATCTGGCGCCTACAGGATTTTCGGGCCAGTAGATGATGTCATCGGTGTAGAAATAGCGGATGTGGTTACTTTCCAGCAGGCCACAAACCACCGGATCAGAATTGGCCGCTAGTTCGAAGTTCTTACCTATTTCTACGGATTCGTCTCTCCACTGGCCTTCAACGTGGCGGTAGAGGACGTCAAGGCCAGTGAGCGCGTAGATGAGCGGTAGGCCGGTACGCGGGTCACCAGCGATGATTTCCCCCTCGTGAACGTATTGGGGCAGCGTTTGGATGAAGTTAAGTTCTTCGGGGCTGACAAGCCCATTGAGGCCAGATTCGTTTTTGAACTCGTAGTTCAGGTGGAGTTGGGAGGATCCGGAGTAGTAGCCCAAGTTGTTTGTGCCTACGATCAGGCCGGCAATCATGACGGTAAGGAGGCCGGCGCGGGCCGGTGTTTTTTGCCCGATTTGCCCGGCCATGCGCAAGGCGGTGTCGAAGATGAACCACGTGCCGATACCGGCGAGCGGGGCGCCGAACAGGGGGACGATGGCACCCAGACGCACCGGGTCCGAGTACCAGGGGCCAACGAGGGCGTAGCCGGGCATGTTCACCACTGTGGAGACAACGAACAGGTAGCTGGCGATGCCGTAGGTAAATACCAGCCACCGCATGTGCGGCACGGTTAGCGCCACGATGATGCCGATGATGGTGAGGAGTCCGAGCACCCAGTCGATGTATGCATCGCCGTATCCCATCCAAGATAGTTGCGATTCAAAGATGACGCCGAATAATTCGCGTTTGAAACTTCCGATAGGTTCCCGCGCCCAGTTGGTCACGGTTTGCCACGCGGGGTGACTCATTGTGAGGTAGAGGACGCCTACGAGCGCTACCACTGCTGTAACAAATGTGATTAGTTGACCGGTGGTGAGTTTGAATGTGCGGGCAATCATGCGGATTATGAGGTCTGCCGCGAGGGTGACAATCGCAATGAGCGCGACGAAGATTCCGGTGGGGTGAATGAGCGCGATGCCGGCAGCGCCAAGCAGGCCGATAAAGGAGGTGCGAAACGCCATGGGTTTTTGGTTGGTGCGTCCAAACCAGTCTGCAAGAACGATGATTATGAGAGGTACGAGGGCATATGCGTAAACGGTTGGCCAGAGCACCCCGTAGGATGCGGGCCGTTCCGGGAAGGAAGAAAAAGTGGCGGCCAACAGCGCAGTGAAGATAGGCAGAGCGAGGGCTTTGGGAAGGAATATGGAGCTGAGCTGGGCAACTGCGAGCGGCCAGAGGATTGTGGAGATGACGATGACTGCCGCGTTGGTGGCGACGATGATGTTGGTATTCCCCACCATGGTGAGTGCAACGAGGTCGTGGAATCCTGCGGGATAGAATCCGCCGCTAGCGGCGTGCCCTTGGTCTAGCGAGGTGGCGACGGCGGAGAGGTTAAGGGCGGATCCGTTTCCGGTTTGGAGGATCCAGCGGATTGCGGACAGGTGGAATACGCCGTCCCAGGTTTGGGTGGGATATTCGGGCCGGCCAATACCGCTGATGAAGGCACCAACGGTAAAGGGAAGTGTGATGAGCATGCCCACGAAGGCCGGCCAGATTGCGGGATTAGCGGGGATTTTGCGCGTGGTTTGTGGTGACTGCGGCGAACGCGAACCGGCGCGAGGCCGGGTTAGGTATCCGATTATATATGCGAGCGCGGCGGCAGCCACTGTGACCCCAAGGTATAGGGGCCAGCCCCAGGGCACAGAAATGAAGGGGCCGGCTACGGCGGCAAGTCCCATGATGCCTGCGGAGACGAGGGGCGCGAATACGAGGGCGCGCCACTTGCCTGGGCGCAGGGCTGAAGTTACCACTAATCCCGGCCCCCACAGTGCTACAACCGTGAGTAGGGCCGGGATTAGAGCTGGAATCCAAGCGCTGATCAAGGTTTAGCCTTGAGCGTCACCAATTACGAGGCGCGGCGTGCCCTTCCATAGCTGCGGGTCAGTTACGCGACGGCCGTCAAACAGCACCTTAATGCCGGGCAAATCAACCGGGGTGATGGTCTTGTATTCGGGGTGATCCGCCTGCACGATGGCGGCATCAACAGGCTCACCCATCTTGTAAGCGTCCCAGCCAAAGCCGGCGAGTTCCTCATCGGTGAACATCGGGTCATGCACAAGCACTTTAGCACCACGCTTGCGCAGTTCATCAACAGTTGCAAAAACGCCTGAGAACGCGGTTTCTTTCACCTTGCCGCGGTAAGAAGCACCAAGCACAACAACGGTCATATTTTCGAGGCCACCGAGAACGCTCTCGAGGCGCTTAACGGAGTATTCCGGCATGGACGCGTTGAACATGCGGGCCGTGCGGACGATCGAGGCGTGCGGGTCGGTGGATAGGTAGAGGCGCGGGTAAACCGGAATACAGTGTCCACCAACGGCAATACCGGGCCGGTGAATGTGCGAGTAGGGCTGGGAGTTAGAGGCGTCGATGACTGCCTGCACGTCGATGCCCTGCTGGTCGGCAAATACTGCGAACTGGTTTGCAAGGCCGATGTTAACGTCCCTGTACGTGGTTTCGGCGAGCTTTGCCATTTCTGCAGCTTCAGCGGAACCGAGGTCCCACACTCCATTGGGGCGATCCAGGTCAGGGCGCTCATCGAACTGAAGAACTGATTCGTAGAACTCAATGGCTTTCTTAGCACCTTCTGTGCTTAGGCCACCAACAAGCTTGGGGTAGCGGCGAAGGTCAGCGAATACGCGGCCGGTAAGAACTCGCTCTGGGGAGAATACCAGGTGGAAGTCTTTGCCCTCTTTAAGGCCGGAGATTTCTTCAATCATTGGCTTCCAGCGACCACGCGTAGTGCCCACCGGTAACGTGGTCTCGTAGGAGATGAGCGTACCGGGCGTGAGGTTTTCTGCCAAAGACTTGGTGGCTGCGTCCATCCAGCCGAAGTCCGGTTCCCAAGTTTCGTCATTGACGAAGAGAGGCACTACGAGCACAACCGCATCCGCGCCAGGGATCGCATCGGAGTAGTCGGTGGTGGCGCGCAGCTTTCCTGCGGGAACGAGCTGCGAAAGCTTTTCCTGTAAGTGTGCTTCACCCGGGAAAGGCTCTTTCGCATCGTTGATCATCTGAACAGTTTTTTCGTTCACGTCAACGCCGATTACCTCATGGCCAGAATCTGCGAACTGTACGGCCAGGGGCAAACCGATCTTTCCCATGGCGACTACGGCGATACGCATGCGCTTCTCCATTTCAAAGATTTTCAAGAATCAAGTCACTGCCAAGTTTAACACCGGGCCGGTTGTCATTTAGGACCCTCCTAAAAGGCCGCGGAACGTGTTGCATATGCTTCAAGAACACTCTCACTGCCCATATTTCGGCGACCTGATTGGCCTCGCAAATTCGTACTTCCCGATGTGCATCCTCTAATACACAAGATCGAACCCACTTAGGAAGACACGCACAGGTTTTTCGTGCGGCGCAGATTCCCCCATATACTCGCTTAGAACGTTGTCGAATGTTGATTGGGTTTGTTGTGAGCGCGGCTTTTCTGAAGTCAGTATCCGAGAGCGAGATTGACCGTTCGATACCTTTTTCAGATGGTCGAAAGTGGAGGGATGAACTCCACGAAATTCGTGGAATCGCAATCCTGCTGGTGGTAAGTTTCCACATTTTCGGCAATGGCCGGGTTTCGGGCGGTATCGACATTTTCCTTGCTATAACCGGCTTCCTTGCCGTCCCCTCACTGTATCGGCGCGCTGTGGCCGGAGGTGGGTTCATTCCGCTGATGTCGCGTTTCGGCGGATTAGCGAGGCGTCTGCTTGTTCCGCTAATACCAGTGTTGCTGTTCATTGGGATCGTTGGCCCATTGGTATTGGGAGTAGCTTTCCATCCACAATTGTTTACCGAGCTGCGAGCATCCGTGCTATTCGCTGAGAATATTGAGCTGGTCAGATCTCAACTTGCCTATGATGCAGCCGGCCCCGGCACTTCTACTTTGCAACACTTGTGGTCCACTTCGATCCAAGTTCAGTTCCACATCCTGATGCCGTTCGTATTCATGCTCTTAACTGTTCCATTGGTCAAGGCTGGACGGGATCCCAAAAAGGTTTTGATGATCTTCCTAGGGGTCGTCACAGTTGGATCGTTCCTTTATGCATGGTGGCATCAAGGCGTGTTTCAACAGGCGAACTATTTTTCTTCTATCTCTAGGCTGTGGGAACTAACGCTGCCTGGCATCCTTGGACTGACCATTCCGAAGTTCCGGCTTAATAGCGTGACGAGGGCCTGCCTGACATGGGTCGGTCTAATCATGTTGCTCTCCACTGGGTTTTTGTTTGACGGTGCTTCGGTGTTCCCCGGCCCGCAAGCACTCCTTCCTGTAGGCGGCCTGCTCCTCTTCCTCACGGGTGGAAAGAGCTACACGAGTTGGGGCGGTGACCGCCTCGTTCAGATCCGGCCCATCAAGTTCCTGGCAGACATCTCATACTCGCTATACCTATGGCACTGGCCGGTAATAATCTTCTACTTGAATTATTTTGCCAAACCAAGGTTGGGCGTTTTCGATGCCCTAATCGTATTCACTGTGAGCCTGACTCTTGGAACAATGGGCAAGAAGCTTTTTGAGGACCGAGTTGCGTCTTTGTCCTTATTGAAGAACAACAACATCGCCGTTCTTCTTGCCATTACCGTAATGATCACAGGCGCGGGAATATTCCATTGGGCCACGCAGGTGAGTCAATCGAGGCTAGAGCAACGGTTATCGACCTATCAGGACCTTATCGACGCGGAACATCCGGGAGCGCAAGCTCTTACATTCAGCCTTGAAACAGCGCCAGCGAAAACCATTCCAGACCTAGACATCGCTTTGATGAAAACACCCGAAGTTTACTCTTTTGATCCAAGTAACTCGGGAATTGAGGAGAGCTGCGTTCCTGGGTACAGTTCCACCCGCACTTTTCCAACCACTTGCGAGTTTGGCGCCGAAAACGCACAGAAGACTGTTGTGCTAACGGGCGGCTCCCACGTTGGACAATGGTGGCCTGCGTTTGCGGAAATGGCAGCGCAATATAAGTGGAGACTCATTCTTTTGGAACGAAGCGGGTGTCAACTAGGCCTGGATCAAGATGTTTACGAACCCGAACTGGAAGTTAGTCCGCACTGTATAGAGTGGAACAAGCAAGCCGTCGATATGATTCGTAACGAAATCAAGCCAGATCTGGTTGTTACCCTCGGCACTTCCTTGCAGTCTGGTACGCCTGAACAAGTACGTGAAAGTCAAGCGGCTGCATGGCAAGAACTCGGAGAAACTCCTCTACTTCTCTTGCGAGACAATCCGATTTTTACCTTTAATCCATCAGAGTGCCTACAGCAAAAGGCAGATTTAGAAAATCCACGAACCTACAGTATATGCGCGCCGCGCAGGGACGAGTACCAGTACTCAGCTAAATTCGACCATAAGCATCCGGCTAGTTTGGCACCTAACAGTTATTATCTAGACATTAATGAGATCTTGGAAGTCGATGGCGAGTTTCAACCGATTATCGGAAACGTAATAGTCTGGCGTAACACTCACCACGTAACAGAGGCATACGCTAGCACCACTCGCCCGTTCTTTGAACAAGCCCTCCAAGAGTTCGTGCCTGACCTATTTCAATAGCGTCCACTAACTGCGCCGGACCTTTCGTAGCAAGAAAAGCCTTTGGTACAACTTGTGTGATGCGCGCCCGCTAAGTCTGTATGGGCAAACGCCTTGTATAAGATAGAGGCATGAAAATCATGTCTGTGGTGGGCGCGCGCCCGCAGTTTGTGAAACTTGCTCCGATTGCTCACGCCTGTGAGCGCGCTGGAGTAGAGCACGTCATTGTTCACACCGGTCAGCACTACGATCCAATGCTTTCGGATGTTTTCTTTGAGGAGTTGAATATTCCGGCCCCTGACGAGCACCTTGGGGTTGGTTCTGGCTCGCACGGCGTGCAGACGGGCGCGATGTTAGCCGCAATGGATGAAGTGATTTTGAAGCATGAGCCCGATTGGGTGCTGGTCTACGGCGATACTAACTCCACTCTTGCAGCCGCGCTCTCCGCGGTGAAACTTCACTTCCCGATAGCTCACCTTGAAGCCGGTTTGCGCTCGTTTAATCGACAGATGCCAGAGGAAATCAACCGCGTGCTCACTGACCATGCTGCGGATCTGCTTCTCGCTCCTACCGAGGTTGGGGCCAAGCATCTTGCTGAAGAGGGGCTGGCTGACCACACTGTGGTGGTGGGTGATGTGATGACGGATGTGCTGATGGAAACCCGCGCCAAGGTGGCAAACCAGCCGAGCCCGATTATGCAAGAGTTTGGCTTTGCTGAGGGTGAGTATTCGTTGGCTACGATCCACCGCCCCGCTAACACCGACACTAAAGCGCAGTTGGACGCGGTGCTTGATTCACTGGGCAAGGTGGACCACCCGGTGGTGATCCTGGCGCATCCTCGCCTGGTAGCTAAAGCCAAGGAACACGGCTTAACTATTGAGCGGGGGAACCTAAAGGTTCACGCTCCCCTGGCCTACCCTGATCTAGTTGCCTCTACAATGCACGCTCGCGGCGTGATTACCGATTCGGGCGGCCTGCAGAAAGAAGCGTTCCTGCTACGCACGCCGTGCACCACGGTTCGTCCACAAACGGAGTGGGTCGAAACTGTTGAAGCTGGCTGGAATGTGCTCGTAGATGCCGGCGCGAAGCTAGTTGAAGCCGCGTCCCGTCCACGTCCGGCCGATACTGATATCGCCCCGTACGGTGATGGCCACGCAGCTGAGCGCGTAGTTGAAGTGCTGCAAGAATCCTCATCTGAGGTGGAACAATGCGGGTGAAAGCACACCCAATAAATCGTAAAGTTTCCATATTTGCTGCAAGTGCTCTATGCGCGGCGCTAGTACACCTAACTGTACGACTACTTGTTGGGATATATCCCTTCGGCACGTACTCCGGTGGGGTCCACGATTTTGTGTACCAATATCTGCCGTTCTACTCGAGGTTTAGAGATCAGATTCTCCAAGGTAGCGGACTTTCAGGGTTGACTTTCTCATGGAACTTAGGATTAGGCGTCTCTTCGGTTCCGGACTACGCCACCTACCTTGGCGGTCCAATAACGCCTCTAGTTCTTCTGCTGGTTCCACGCCATCAGATAATTGCCGCTTTGCTCATCAGTATTTTGTTAAAAGTTGCTTTAGCAGCTGGCTTCATGCGGCTCTTGATGAACTATTTGAGACCCGATTTCACCGGCATCATTCCGCTGATAGTGTCTGTTGGATACGCATGCTCAAGCTGGGTGTTTGAACTGGGACAGATTATTCCTCAATGGCTCGATGTCTTATACGGGATTCCGTTGCTCTTTTTTGCCGCGTTAGAAATGAGGAAATCAAATTCCCGGTGGATCCTAGCCGGTGGCGCAGTAGCTCTGGTGTGGTGGGCAAACTATTACGTAGCTTTTATGGCAAGTGTCTTGGCGGGTCTATTTTCCATCACCTTGGCGTTGGGGTTGGATGATTTTAAACAAGGGCTAAAAAATGTGGCGCGCTTTGTTGCAGTTGGGGTGCTGGGTGTAGCTGCTACTGCTCCTATCCTATTACCAACTATTAGCGCCCTTTTCCAAGGAGTCGGGTACTGGCCCTTGGATAGACTCAGAGTTTTCGGTAAATCTGTTGCAGGGGTCCGAACGTTGCCATTCACGGCCACGATTGCCTACGAACCACCGCTGTACACAGGTTTAGTCGCGTTAACTCTTTTTGCAGCCTTTTTCTTTACGCGGGATTTGGCTTGGCGATTCAAAATAGTCTGGCTGGTCACAAGCGCAGTGCTCTTCCTCTCAGTCACTAACATGGAGACACAGATGGCTTGGAACCTCTTTCAAACGCCACACGGGACGCCGTATCGCTGGGTTTTTGTCATCACCGCGTGGATGGTAGTGACAGCCACCCTGGCATGGGAATCAAAATCCGGTAGCGAGCGGTTCGGTAATGGCAGGCAGCTGGACGGTCCAAACTGGTTCCAAATTGTCACCGTCGCGCTATTTGGCCCAGCTGTCGCATTATTCTTGCTAAGGCGGTGGAACCTAGTTGGCTTCACCACTGCCGGTCTTGTGGTTATCATCGCCTACACGCTTTTACTCTGTGCTTTGCTCGCCGTCATTATGGTTGCAAGGTGGTATCCAATGCGCAACACAGCACTACTGATTGGACGCGCGACTACAGCGCTACTCTTAATAGCAGCATGTTTTGAATACGTCGGAACTGGTGTGCTTGTAAATAAGGATAGGATTCCGCTATTACAAAAAGTTAACACTACCCTTGAGGCGGACCGCCTCGAGTTAAGCGAGCGCCTTACTACAAACGTGTGGCCCACCAACCGGTTAGGTTGGACACACGATGACTCCACGGATCCTGACGCCTCCCGCAACTTTTCTGCTCGCTACATCTACCCAGGCACTGACTACTACTCAACAACAGTCACCTCCCAATATGCCCAGGCCATAGCCACATTGGGCATGGTGACGACTAACGAGGCACGTTTCTCATGGTTACCAGAGGATTCCATCCTGAAGGGCGTCCTTTCAGTTGCCTCCCCAAATGGCCTACCGACGCTTCCGATGGCTCGGGTCTATCCTGACCAGTTCACCCCGAACAACAGTGCAATGCCCACAGAATATGAAAGCCGTTCATCTCTTAGTAACGCACCAAATCTGTACCATTTCGAGCCTGTTAGCGTTAAAAACGCCGCGACTCTTGCAGAGGAAACGGAACTGCGCGAGGGCGAAACCTACTTGTTTTCCACGTCATGTAAGCCGGGCACAACAGTATTTGCCGGTGTGCATAACTATGACCGGCATTCCTCCATGCCAACGGGATACAAAATTGAGGAAGCGAACGGTATTGCCGCTTCTTCGGACGGCCTGCTAGGCGAGATGGGCCGAGCCACCGAAGCTACCCAAAGTTTCACGCTGCATATGACAGCGGACAGAACACTAAATCAAAACCTGTTTGTTGGTTGCGCCGATATTGACGCATACCTGCGCGGCACAGAGAAAATTGTGGGCCCATCTGGCCTTGTGATTCAGGCAGAAAAGGTAACGGCTACTTTTGCGCAGCCAGTTTCTGGGGAATTCGTCTTGGCTACCCCGGCGGTTGATGGGTGGTCTTGTTCCGCTGATAACAAGCCGATTCCGGTGTCTAGTCGAGCTGGTTTACTATCTGCAGCCGTTTCAGATGCTACGACCATTCAATGCGGCTTCACTCTCCCGCTCTTCAAGGCTGGGATCGGTATAGCAACCCTAGCTCTCCTCCTACTATTTACGCCGAATCTGGTAGCTAGGCTACGCAGGCGTCAAACGCATTCGGCTGAGGGAGATCAGCCCGCCACGTAAGTTCAATATTTCGATAACAAAAATGCGGTTGCCTACCATCATTCAGACTGCACGCAACCGCATTTTTGTAACCAAGGATGGCTCCCTACTCGATACAGGCCTCTTGCCTGCCTTCCAAAATGCAGGTGGTAGCAGTGCGTTCGAATGGGTAGTAGTCGGGGCGATCAGGCGAAGAACAGAAGTCGATCTTGTAAATCGCTGCACTGCCACCCTGGTCGACTTTTTCAAAGCCCTTTCGGAGCGGCACGTCATAAAGCCCCGGGCGCATCATGTCTGTGTCCCTCCCGTTATAGTAAGAAGGTTTATCAGCGTAGAAGTATTCAATCCCATGAGTTTCAAGAATCTCGCAGATACGAGCATTCGTCTCAATATCTTTGAAATTTTGCAATAGGAGAACATCGTCTCGATTACCCGGACTGTTAGGGTATGGCCACACCGTTTTCACGTTAGACAAAGGTTGTAGCAACGCGGCTCCAGCCGCTGGGTCACCCATCACCACAGCATTCGGTGGAAGTGTTGCCTTTGCTCGTTTAATCATCGCGATTTCGTCTTTATCCGCCAAGAATCGGACGTTATCGCGATCGGGATAGAACGCCTGATGAACGCTTTGTGCGATTGCTGGAGCTATCCATGCATACATTAGGAGAGTAGAGAGCATTACTACCCCCCACCTGTAGCGGTCTGCCCCTGCACCCCTCGCAACCGCTAACTTGTTCCAGATAGTGTCTGCCAGGAGGGCGAACAGCGGAACCACGAAAATAGCAAGCGCTGCCTTGGGCCGGTCCGGATAGTTGTAGTAGAGGCTGGTAATACGGCTCAAACCTGAAATTGGGAAGAATGTGCCAATCACGAGAAGCCACTGCGATAACCAACCGGCAAGCATAATCCAACGGCGCCGCCTATACGCAACAAACAGAGCCGCTAAAATTAGCAGAAGCACAAAACCGTAGAAAGAAAGTGCCCTAATTCCCCCGTAGGGCATGTAGAGCGTGGCACTGGCAAATAACTTTTCTGGAGCAGAATCCCACCCTACTTTAGGGAATCTATGAAACAGAATATTTCGAGCAGGAGTTGGCCCATCAACAACGAACACCATCAGATAGAAGAGGAACAGGGCGCCAGCAATATTACGCGCTGCCCTCTGTTTGTTGCCGCGCTTATAAAAGATGACTCCAACCCGTATGAGCTCGAACAGCAAGTACACGAAGAAAGCAAAAGACGGTGGAAGCATAGTGGACGGGTGAATCCCGATTAAGCCCAGAATGGGAACCGAGGTTACAAACAGCACCGCAAAAATTGACCCCACAATGTTCCGGATCGAAGTCAGTCTTCTGATGGTCTTTGTTGCGTAATACCAAAGCGCCATCATTCCGGGCATAATGACCATTCCGAGAACGAATGGCCACAGCGTAGTCTCCAGTTGCAATCTAATCATTGCTATTGGCGCCAGAGCAGAGCCAAGTAAGCTCCATTCATACAAGCTCTGTTTACCGCCGATAGCAACCGACCAAGCGCCAACCCCAACCAGCCATAATAGAGGCGTTATCACCAGCAACGAATTAGCCGCAATAATGGCCTGGCTCGGCCCGTTAGTCACGAGGCTAAGCATCGCATGCCAAGTATTTGGGTAGTACCACCCAGCGTCGCTCAAGCCTGCCATGGTTGCATTGGAGTCTAGGGGGAAAGCATTCCCCGTTCTCTCCATGAGCCACAGCTGGTTGTAGTGATAGCTAGAATCCCCGCCCTGCACGATCTCAAAAGGGTTGGTAGTCATGACGATGGGAAGAACTACTGCAATCCAAACGATTATCGTCATGAGCAGGCGAGTTGCGACGTGCCTTCCCGACAGGGTGTTTTGAGGAATCATGGAGGCAACATTTTTACCCAGGCTGGTCCGCGCCAGAATCCAGGCGCCGACAACAGCGAACAAGGTGAAGCCAATGAACGGTATCAGGCCCCATCTAAATGGAAACAGACCATTGAAAAGCGACCATAAAAATATGAGACCTACACTCCAGGCCGGCGCAGTGGCTAACCGCAGTATTGGTGAGGTTTTTGGAAATAGAACTGTTGATATGGCCGCTCCAGGTATCACTACAATTGCCAAGACCGAAAGGAGCATTGGCAGCACGGGAACCCACTGACTTAAAGTTTCCAAAAGAGTCCTTTATCGTAAGTCATTTCGCAGTTCTATCGGCAATGTAAGTAGCCACGGCGTTCCCCACTGCTTTCATAGAGCGGTTCTCCTCCACCCATTTGTGTAGACGCTGCGGATCTCCCGTCTCGCGTGTTTCAGACAGCAGAGTGTCCATAGCCTCAAGCACTGATTCCTCACTATAGGGCACACAAATGCCGAGATCATTATCTTCAATATCGCTTATTGCCGGCCCCACACCAGCATAGAGAACAGGAGTTCCACACGATAAAGCGGTTAGCGCTTTGGTTGGGTACGCAAGGTCATAACCGATTCCCTGCTGAATAGAGACGCAACTCGCAATAGCCTCGCTCTGCCAACTAGCTGCTTCCTGGGGCGGCACGGTCTTCTGGACTACTAGGGGCTCATAGTCCGCACCCGTCGCTTGCGCCTTCTTTGTAAGCCTGCCCGCAATCTTTTCAAGTTCGGGGACGCTGTCTCCCCTTGTCAAATAAAGGAATTGAACGTCACGGCCCGGATTCCAGAACTTCTCAAATGCGTTCGCGAACAATTCGGCGCCCTGCCACCCTGACGCTGTACCCGCATAGATGAAGTATGGATGCGAGATGCGCATCCGGTTCTTTTCTTCTGGAGTAAGCTTTGGAGCCTCTGGATTGAAAAGCTCGGTGTCTGCACCATTTGGCACAACTGCCACCGACTTAGCGCCCATCTCCCGCACTCTTTGCGCTACGCCGTCAGATACGGCGATGCAACCGCGCGCTCCTCTGATCGCGAAAGTCTCGATGCTTCGTACCGTCTTCTTTACAAAGCCGGGAACATCCATGCTGTCTGTTGCATCAGACCACACATCGGCGGCATACCAAAAGTATGGGATGCGGCGAATCGTGCATGCCACGCGTGCAACCGTTCCAGTGGTTGGAGGCGGCTCAACCAGGATGAACTCAACTTTTGGCATTGTGAGTAGCTTCAAGAAAGCTTGAATATCAAATGAGGCGTATGACAAGTAGCCCTTGACGTAGCCTTCTTTGTCGCGCAAGACAGGGACCCGACAGATCGTGCTATCTGGTTCTGCCTCAACCCCCGCGGGTGGTTCAGTGGTAAACACGCGAACCTTCGATCCTGCTTCTTCCAATCCGCTTTTTACTGCCTTAAGGCGTAGTGATGCCGCGGATGGCTCCGGCGCGAAAATGCGGCTAACGATTAGCCCAGTAAGAATCATGATCCCATTTCCTTATATGCGCAAAGAGCTTGTCCATAAACATCGGTGTGGAGTTTTGCGTATGCGTCTCCTGAGAACCTCTCGTAGGCTACCCGCCTTACCTCTTCTGGTTCTTTAATGACACTGCCCGAGGCAAAATCACGCATAGCATCTACCAGCGCATCGTGATCGTCGATCGGCACCAGAATCCCCGTTTCCTCTTGGACCATGTATGCGCCGCCTAAACTCGCTGACGCAATTACGGGAATGCCCAATGCTTGCGCTTCGGCAAAAACCATGCCAGCTGTTTCGATTGAAGATACCAAAACCAATACGTCCTTAGTGGAAAGCACGCTCGGTAGTTCATCGCGGCTGACTTGGCCAAGCACCTTGACCACACCAGCAACCCCTAATTCCTCAGCAAAAGCGCGTACCTCAGTCCAGCGATTCTCAGGTCCGCCAATAACATCAAGGCATACGTCGAATCCTTCATCAACAAGCACTTTGAGCGCGATTATCGTCTCTTCAACACGCTTCCTACGTTCCAGACTAGAAATATGAACGAACTGCGTCTTTCCGGGCTTCGGAGCATGTAACGGATAATCATAAAATGTCTGCGGAACCGGTAGCGTTCCAACGCCGAATTCCGCTCCGTATTTTCCCCCAAGTTCCTTCGCGAAGTTAGGAGAAACCCCTAGCCTGAAATCTGCATCTTTAACCGCATGTTTAATTGCTCGGAAGCGGGGATTGCTCTCGTTAGCGTAGAGTGTGGATTCTCTATGCTCCGTGATTCCAAACGGTACGTTCCAGTACTCAGCCATCACTTGGGCTGTGAGAATACCCGGGAAAACGGATTGCGCATGAATAATGTCCGGTTTGCCCCAACGCTTCGCATAGGCTCGGGCAGCCTCAATCGTATGACGTTTAATAAGAGCGTAGTCTCCAGGCAAAATTCCGCGCGGTACGGTTTTAACCGTCTGTCGTATTACGCGCTTGTCTCGATCTATCTGAAGCTGGCGGTTCCCCTGCTGCCAAAAGCTCTTGGGATCCAGACAATATACTCCTACCTCATGCCCGTGCTTTCGCAGAATATCTATGGCCTCTTCAAAAAAGTGCCCATTAAGCGGAAACTCGGGGCTCGGGTACCATGACGGCGTCCATAGAACATGCATTATTGTCCCTTCGTCAGCAAATCAGCAACAGCTTGTGCACGTGCACGCCAAGTATTGTTCGACCTGTCGGCAAGCACCTTGTTTGTGTGCGCAACCACTTCCTGTTCATCTTGGTTCAAGCGTTCGAACAAGTTCACAAGCGCTTGCTCTTCATTGGGAACGGTCCATCCCCAGTCGTTGCGCGAAACAACTTTAGCTGCCAAAGTCCCATCAGTAGCGATTATCGGTTTGCCGCGCCCCACGTACTCATACAGTTTGAAAGGCACGGCAAACGACCAATAGTGAGTGGGATCAACAGCAATCACCGCTACATTCGCGCTCGCATAGTAGTCATCCAGATCGCTACCTTTAACGTGCACTATCCGCACGTTAGATTCACGAATGTCATATTCGTGCTCAACGGCCCTCCAGCGATCCTCATCTGTACAAATCGTGAGTGTAACCGCGGGAACGCGCTGAACGGCTCGCACCAACTGGTGCAAGTTGTAATGAGCACCGATACCGCCAACATAGAACATGTTTAGAGGTGAGGGGGACGCTGGCACGTCTACCGGTTCACCGCCCGGAGGTAACTCTTTTACCTTTGCAATGCGCAGTTGAGGAATCTCTTGTGCCATTTCAAACGAAGGCACAAAAATTATGTCGACGTAACGCTTATAGAGTGCTAACTCATACCTGTACAGTGCGCGCATTCCAGCTGCAAGCGGTTTGCCGATTCGCTCCTCGTATTCGTCATACACCCAATACAAGTCGCGGTAAAAGACCGACGTGGGCACACCATACTTTTTCAGCGTGCGAAAAATTTGCGCATCTAATAGCAAATGCGGAAAGTGGTTGGCATCTCCAATCATCGCAGGGATTGTCGCAGATTCTGAATACATGAACGCGAACTGTTCCCCACCAGCTAGCTTCGCTTTCAGCTTGCGGAACTTCGCTCTTCTAACCGAGCTCTGTCCCGTCAAGTCAAAAACTTCGAAGCCTGCATCTTTGAATGCCTGGAGCATTCGGCGCGGCCTGATCGCAGAAGCGGATACAGACTCGTAGTTGAGCTCATACGCGGCATGGTAAATCATCCTTACCAATGTCAGAAGCCTCGCTGCTCAATACCGCGCTTGTACAGATCTATATACGAGGTAGCAATCTTATGCGGCTCAAAACTATCGCCAACCGTAGCGGCAATACGCTGCGCATCCCAATCAGCAGTATTTTCGAACAAGTCGACAACCGCGTCGGCATATCCACCCGCATCCTGCACACTCATGAGCCTGCCAATCGCCGGATCAATGTACTCCCCGTGACCTCCGTTAGCTCCTACAACTAGCGGGCGACCGTTAACGATCGCCTCGGCAGCAGCTACGAAGAAATTCTCACCTTGCGTTGGGCCAATGAAAATATCAGCTTCCGCGAGCGCCTTTTGCACCCCAGCTTTGTCGACCGTCCCAGGGTATTTCGCGTTAACACCCAGTTCATCAGCAAGCGAGATGGCCTCGCCGCGCAACGGTCCATCCCCTAGCCAAGTTAGTGTGGCCTCGAAACCGCGTTTTCTGAGCTCATCCAACACTCGTACCGCGAGCAGAGGATCCTTACGCTCAACTAGCGCTCCAGTAGAGATCAAACGGATAACTCCGTCACGCTCACGCCGTGCCACCACCTTTTCGGGCGCTGGAACCTGACATGGAATAACCTCAACCGGCTTTGAACCGCGGATGCGACGTAGCGGCTCTGCTAGATAATCGCAGACGGCAATAGCAACATCTGGAAGTAATTCCATCTTCAAGAGGGCAGGGCGAAGTTTTTGCCATGACGCGGGCAGAGTTTGCGGGTTGGTTATCCCAGACCAGTGCTCGGTGTGCGCCCAAAACTGCTTGGGGCGACCGAACACGAACGGCTCGATAGCAGAGATTGCCTGGGTATGTACCACATCAAAATCTTTAATTAATGGCGCTATTTCAAGACGTGCGCGCACGATGTCTAACGGATTGGAGGTACTCATTGGCACCCGAATGGTTCGAATCCCCGAAACAACTGTCTTTCGGCTTCCGTCATCTTCATGGGGAGGCACCAAATGCACAACGCTTAAGTCCACACCCGCTTCACGCAACGCCTGACTATCTTTCAAAACAAACGCGCCTGAACTCGGGTTCACCTGCGTGGGAAACCACGGCGTAACAATGCCAACGCGCATTCCGCTCTCCCAAAATAGATATCTAAGATTATTTATTCATCCTAACCCACCCCGTGAGTCAAGACGAGTATTCAGCATCCATACGCCTAGCCTGTAAGCTTAGAAAGGCCAGTCACGAAAGGGATATTCAGTGAAGATTGCGGATGCACCAAAGTGGGAACAGTTTGATGTGCCAAACGGGCACCTGTGGTGGCGTTCAACCCTAAATGTGGCCCCCGAGCTTTTAAGCGGTAGTTCCATCACCGATTTTGTCGCGGCTCAACGTGGAAACTGGGCGGCGATCATTCAACGTGACGATCAGGTTTGGGCAGTCACAGATGGCTTGCGTTCGTTCCCGATTCTCTACATCTACATCGACGGTGAGCTGATCCTGTCTTCGTCCCCCGGTGAGCTAACCCAGATGATGAAGAAACCAGTGCGCAATGAAGAGGCAGCACAAGAGTTTCTTCACACCGCATTCGTACTTGGAACCGATACGCTCATCGAGGATGTGCATACGGTACCAGCCGGAACAATCGCCGAGTTCAGCTCGACTAAAGCTGTTCGCCTCACTGCTCACGCTAGTGCGTTCAACCATGAACAGACACAAAATGATCCTGATGCACTCATGGAAGAGTTCTACCAGACCATTCTTGAACTCACTTCCAATTTTGTAGATGATGCGCACGGCCACCAAATTTTAATTCCTCTTTCGGGCGGCGCAGACTCACGCCTTTTCATGACTGCGCTAAGAGAAGTTGGCGCCGACAATGTACTCGCGTTTACCTACGGCGTAAAAGACTCATCTGAAGCAGAAATCTCGCGCATGGTCGCAACCGGCCTAGGATACGAGTGGAAATTCGTAGAACTAGATCCTGCCAAGGTACGACGACGCTGGTACAGCCCCGATACCACCGCGTTTTTGAAGGATACCTGGAGCGGGAACGCCCTTCCTCACATCCAAGATTGGTATGCACTAGGCGAACTTAAGAACGATCCGGATGTAGATCCGCTCGGCGTCGTTAGCCCCGGACACACGGTGGTAGGAAACGAACACGACACGTGGGCTTACGACCCGAATCTAACGCTTGGGTATGCAGACATGGCGCGCGTACTTGCCCAGCATCACTTCACCTTGCAAGGGGACCCTGGGTTCGCGGCAACGCACAGCTACTCGCGCAATAAACTTTCCGCATTCTTGCAACATTACTGGCCAGATGCAGATCAACTGGACAAGATACTGGTATTCATTCAGTTCAACCTGCTAGAACGTCAGGCAAAATACATCAACAATTCCGTTCGGGCATACGAGCATTTTGGCTTCCAGTGGGCAATGCCCATGCTTGAAGCCAAGGCATGGGACAGTTGGTTCACCGGCACGCCAAAGGCCTGGGGAGACGATCGTGAACCGTACATCCGCTTCACCAACGAACGCTACGAGCATGTCTCCGGAACTTCCCTGCCCAACTTCGGCGGCCCCGCTGCACAGTTGGATCCCACGTTCAAGAAGACACTCAAGAAAGCCCTCAATCTTGTTGGACTGTCAGACGTTATTGAAAAAGCCTATGCGGCACATGTGACCCGCCACCATCCGATGGCATTTGAAGCACTCACAGGAAACCTAACGCCCAGGCAACTGGATTGGAAATTACTAAAGGGCAGGACGATCCTGGGAATATACAGCGAGCTTTTCTTGGATGGGACGTGGACGCCGGAAGGCGCTGTGCTACCTCCAAGCAAATGATCCATACCTTAGGCCAGGCCTAGGGCAAAGTGCTAGATGGAATCCTCTGTGGCGAGTTCGCGTCGATCGAACCGGCGGGCTGCGAAAACAGACATTACGGTCATTGCAACCAAGAATGCGGCCATGATTGCTCCCATCACGTAGACGGTTCCAAGCAGATCAAGTGGAGACAGAAGCAACCAGGTCAATGGACCGATCGTGTAAAGGATCGAGTAGATCAACAACCAGTGCTGCGTGCCAGTAACAACAAACATCGTCGAAATTGGTGAGGTGATGAGCAGCATCGCCATCCATGGGATAAGGGCACGTGCAAAATAACCCGACTGGCTAAAATCTGCCCCAAATAAAATCGGTAGCAGCCACGGCGCTACCAGCCACAGAAGAGCGAACGGAACAACTCCAATCAAAATTGCACGTTTGATTACGTTCTTAACTTCCGGCAACATTTGGCCCGGCTCAACCGTAGATAGCTTTTGGAAGAACACCTGTGAGACAGCCGAATTAATCAACATCACGGGAACATTTACCACTTGGTTCGCGATGTTGTACTCACCGAAATCGCCAATGGAGACTCTGCCAATAAGCAGATTAATGCCGTTGATTCTTACCGCATCAATCAGCACATTCGGGCCATTCAATACAGGCATCTTCCAATGCTTACGGGCAAGTTTTCGCATTGAGCGAGCCCCAGATACATCCAGCGTGCGCAAGTCTTTGGCTCGAATACCA
Organism: Actinomyces sp. S4-C9; assembly: GCF_000758775.1. Classification (NCBI taxonomy): domain Bacteria; kingdom Bacillati; phylum Actinomycetota; class Actinomycetes; order Actinomycetales; family Actinomycetaceae; genus Actinomyces; species Actinomyces sp. S4-C9. The sequence goes on from NZ_JRMU01000001.1 coordinate 121,133, forward strand.
AGATTAAAGAAGGCATACGCCTGTCCAACAATCTGGCCACCCACCAGGCCGGGAAGGGTATGAATACCTGCCCATCCAAAAACCACCTGACCGCTACTGGTTCCAACCTGTTGCACCACACGGTTTTTAGCGATGGTCTTGTAATCAGTTTTCCGGTTGTACCAATACTGAAACAAAGTTGCGCCTGCCATAAAAAATGTGGTCAGGCCAGCTAGAGGCATCCAGCTTGCAACCGATTCAGAATAAAGTTTGGCTACCACATCACGTAGAGGGAACGCCAAAACAGTTATTACTAGCGAGTTGATCGCGATCAGGCGTAGCGCCAGCATGGCTACTACTTTTGCGTCACGATCATCTTTTTCGAGCATCAACGCCATGTCATAGCGCCCCGCAGCAATCGCAACTGCGATAGCTACTATCGAGTTGAAGGTCCCCAACTCTCCTAAGGCTTCACGCCCATAAAGCCGGGTAATGATCATCATCATGAAGAAGACAACCATCTGTGCAAGTGCCGTACCCGTCACAAGTGTCAAGACGTGACGAAGGAACGGAGAAGAAGCCGCGACACTCTTCACATACGAACTAATTCTGTCGAACAACAACTCCCCCTAACCACACTCAAAGATAAGGACAGGGGCAGCCCCGCTCCAAATCGAAGCAGAACCGCCCCTGCACCAAAGCACTGAACTACAGCTTCACAGCCTCACCAGACGCGGCCGAATCCAGCATCGCCTGAATCACCTTCATAGTCTGTAGACCCTCACGCATCGTCACGTGCTCCGTGCCTGTGCCTAGGATGGCGTCACGGAAATGCTCATGCTCAACGCGGAGCGGCTCGCGCTTAACCAGAGCAAAACGCGTAACCTCGCCCTCAGACACGCCGCGGAATGCCGCGATCTGATCCCACTCAACCGGGAAACGACCATTCTCGTAGAACGTCAAATCAGACATCGCGGTATCAGCCACAAGAGCGCCACGTTCACCCGTAACGATCGTAATGCGATCCTTGAACGGAGTAAGCCAGTTAACCAAGTGGCTAACCAGTACACCATTCTTAAAACGGCCGGTAGCCGAGACCATGTCTTCAAACTCGCGGCCCGAACGGTAAGCAGTCTGCGCATAGATCGACTCGTACTCAGAGCCCGCAACCCACGCAGCCAAATCCACGTCATGCGTTGCCAGATCCTTCACCACGCCCACATCCGAAATGCGAGCCGGGAACGGGGACTGACGGCGAGTCACAACCTGGTAGACCTCGCCGAGGTAACCCTCCGACACCAAGCGGCGCATCTCCAACAACGCCGGGTTACAGCGCTCCACGTAGCCAACCGCGCCAACCACGCCAGCCTCGTCAAACGCCTTCACCATTGCTTCGCCCTCTTCAAGGGTGGAGGCCAGCGGCTTTTCAACCAGCGTGTGCACACCGGCCTCAGCCAGCTTCATCACGGCCTCGAAATGGTAAGCGGTAGGTACAGCCACAACAGCTGCATCAATACCGACCTCGAGCATCTGCTCAACGCCCGGCAGAACCTCCATGCCGCGAGCCACATCAAAACGGTCACCGCCTGGATCCGCGAGCGCAACTAGCTCAAAGCCTTCCGTCTCACGTGCATTACGCACGTGGTGGCGGCCCATGGAGCCAATGCCAAGAACACCAACTCGAATATCAGACATTAAGCACCAGCCTTAGCAAGAGCATTCACGGCCTCAACAATGCGATCCAGGTCAGCCTGAGAGAGCGACGGGTGAACCGGAAGTGAAACCACGGTCTTCGCGGCCTCTTCGGTTACCGGTAGCTCAAGGCCCGGAGCGTAGGGAGCAAGGGAGGGCAAGCGGTGGTTTGGAATCGGGTAGTAAACGCCCGAGCCAACCTGGTACTCGTCGCGCAACGCCTCCATGAAACGATCGCGGTCAGTATCAACTACGCGGATCGTGTACTGGTGGTAAACGTGCACAGCGCCCTCGGCAACAGCCGGAACAACAACGCCCTCAAGGTTTTCTGAAAGGAACTTCGCGTTTTCCTGGCGCTTCTGCGTCCACGCGCCAACCTTCTTCAACTGTTCGCGACCAATCGCGGCGTGAATATCAGTCATGCGGTTGTTCAAACCAACCAGCTCATTTGCGTAGCGCTTCTCCATACCCTGGTTGCGTAGCAAACGGCTATTGCGCGCCACCTCGGGATCCGTGGTGGTGATCATGCCGCCTTCACCGGCAGTCATATTCTTGGTGGGATAGAACGAGAATGCCGCGAATGTGCCAAACGTTCCAACCTTCTTTCCATCCAATGAAGCACCGTGAGCCTGCGCAGAATCCTCAAACAACATGAGGCCGTGCTTGTCCGCAATCTTCTTCAGGTCATTCATGGGAGCCGGATGACCGTAAAGGTGGACGGGCATAATCGCCTTAGTACGCTCCGTGATCGAAGCCTCCACGGACTTCGGATCCAAGCAGAAATGCTCAAGATCGATGTCCGCAAACACTGGCTTGGCACCTGCAATAGCAACGGAGTTGCCCGTAGCGGCGAACGTAAATGACGGCACGATAACCTCATCGCCTGCGCCAATACCAGAAGCCAACAGACCAATGTGAAGAGCGGAAGTACCGGAGTTCACAGCAATCGACTCGGCCCCCGGCGTCATCTGCTGGGTGAATTCCTCTTCAAAAGCAGCTACCTGCGGGCCCTGCGCAACCATGCCAGACCGGAGAACTGCAGTAACGGCTGCAACTTCTTCCTCACCAATCAACGGTTTCGCTGCGGGAATCATCTCTCGGGTCATTACTCGCTAACCTCTCTTAGCTCACTATCGCTAATCTGTTCAAAAACTTGCCCAGTCTTTGGGCACTTGAAACGATTTTCACTACCTTCAACCGGTTGTAGCCTCACGCCACTTTGCCCAACCCAACCAATCTGGCGGGCTGGAACCCCGGCAACCAAAGCAAAATCTGGCACATCCTTCGTGACAACAGAGCCTGCCGCAACAGTGGCCCACTCGCCAACCGTCACAGGAGCCACACACACCGCGCGGGCACCAACAGAAGCTCCACGCTTTAGCGTTACGCCCACGTGATCCCAATCAGACGCACTCTTTAGCGAGCCATCCGCATTAATCGCACGCGGGAACAAGTCATTAGTCAGGACAGCAGCCGGGCCAATAAAAACGCCATCGGCAAGCTCAGCGGGCTCATAAACCAGGGCATAATTCTGTACCTTGCAGTTATCCCCCATCTTCACGCCCTCGCCAATATAAGCGCCGCGGCCAACAATGCAGTTATTTCCAATCTCAGCATTTTCTCGAACTTGCGCGAGATGCCAGATTGAAGTTCCCTCACCAATCTTCGCCTCAGCTGAAACGTCTGCACTATCGACTATTCTCGGCATAAGTCCTCCGTTCAGTTACAGTCAAACTTATTCTACGCTCATAATCACAGTTATTAACGGCGCCTATTCAGCGTTTTTACACTTAAAGATTGTAAAGTGGTTAGTGATTAGAGACGCAAATTTGAAGAATCACAGGGCACACATGCAACTGACGGACAAAACATGGCTCGTTGTTCCCCTATACAACGAGGGAAAAGTCGTGCGTGAAGTACTCACTAAAGTACGCAAAACCTTCCCGAACATCATCTGCGTTGACGACGGCTCCAGTGACAACTCCATCGAAGAGGCTCTCGCGGCCGGCGTCACAGTTGCCGCACATCCCATTAACCTCGGGCAAGGCGCTGCCCTGCAAACCGGATTCAGCTACGTACTTGAAAACACGGACGCAAAATACGTCGTTACCTACGACGCCGACGGCCAACACCGCGTTGAAGACGCACTTGCCATGCTAGACGCGGCAGAAAGCGAAGATCTCGGCTTCGTATTTGGATCACGCTTCCTTGAAGGAAAAGCCGAAACTGGAGCGTTCAAGAAACTCGTTCTTAAAACCGCGGCATTCGTCACTCGCATGCGCACCGGCGAGCAACTTACCGACGCACATAACGGCCTTCGAGTAATCCGCCGTGATGCCCTGGAGCAAATCGACATCACCCAAAACCGGATGGCTCACGCATCCGAAATCGTGTACCAGCTTTTCGACACCAAACTCAAATGGCGCGAAATGCCCGTGCACATCATCTACACGGATTACTCGCGTTCCAAGGGTCAATCACTACTGAACTCGATCAACATTTTGGTCGAACTAATCATGAAGTAGGAGCGCAAATGTCAGCAATATTTGGATCACAATGGTTCATCAAACTCCTGATCGTCGCCATCCTCCTGGCCGCAACATACTTCATCATGAAGCCAGTAAAGTCTGCGCAACACCTCGCGATGCGCCGGCTGTCAATGATGGTTTTCGTTGCCTTCGCCGTAGTAGCAGCACTATTTCCCAGCCTGCTATCGCACATAGCAGTATCTTTAGGCATCGGGCGTGGCACCGACCTCTTACTGTACGGACTCACTCTCGCGTTCTTTAGCACCCTCGTTACCGCGTACCGGCGTGACGCCGCAGTCGAACGTAAGCTCACGCAACTAGCGCGCACCATCGCGTTGGAAACCGTTCGTAGCAGTACGGAAACCAGCCAGCCGCCCACACAATCTGAGGACTAACGTGAAAGAGCGCGCAACAAAGAGCCTCCAAGAGGAAGCTGTTCGCAACCTGGTACGTGACCAGGGCAAGCAGACACTCTCGCGTGCGCCGCAGCTAAAAAGACGTCGCCCGCGTCCAACGGCTCGACCGCGGCACACACTATTCCGCTTCCGACGCCCCACCCTGCGGATCATTAGTGCTGCCCTCTTTGCTGTATTAGTATTCGTCGGCACCGCCGCTGGGCTCTTGTACAACGACCTGTCCCACCGGGCTGCCAAATCTGAACTGCAAGTTGAACAGTTCGCACCGCAGAAGGAAAATCGTCCCCCCGCAGACAGCTTCGACGGGCGTGCTGTAAACGTCCTCGTGCTTGGTACCGACTCGCGCGTTGGTGAAGGCAACTCCCGCTACGGAGACGATGAAGATCCCTCACTGCGGGCAGATGTCACGATCATTGCGCATATTTCTGCTGACCGCAGGCGCGTGCAGCTAGTTTCCATCCCGCGCGACACGATTGTGGACATCCCCTCGTGCGTCCTCAAAGACGGATCCGAAACCTACCCCCAAACTGGGCAGATCAACTGGGCCATGTCCATTGGCTCGGGATACAACGAGGAAAACCTGGACGCGGGCGTGGGTTGCACCTGGAGAACCGTGGAAGAGCTCACCGGCATTCCCATCGATGGGTTTGTCATATTCGACTTTGCAGGCTTTGAGAAGATCATCAACGCCCTCGGCGGCGTGGAAATGTGCTTCGAAGAAGACTTGTACGACCAAGCCGCAGAGCTCGACATTCCTGCGGGTTGTCACGTGCTTAACGGCCACGACGCCCTCGCCTACGCCAGAGCGCGCAAAGAAATTGGAAATGGGTCTGACATTTCCCGCATTGGCCGCCAACAAGAACTTATGGGGCGCATATTCCACACTGCGCAGTCACAGAACTTGTTGACTGACTTTCCAAAACTGTACGCCTTTATCTCCGAATCGCTCGACATTATTAAGACGTCTTCGAACTTCTCGCGGATAAACACGTCCATGGGGCTCGCGTACTCGCTATCCGGACTTTCAGGCGATGGCTTGCAATTCGTAACCATGCCACTCACCGAAGCCCCTTGGGACCCCAACCGCGTAATTCCTACCTGGCAAGCAGACGAGCTTTGGGAGTCGATCCAAAAGGATGCGCCCTTGCCTTCCAATATTTGGATCACTGACTCTGAAGGCAACGTGGCATTCCTCGAAGAACCTGCCAAGAGCAATCCAAACGGGGATGGATCTGAAGGATCCGACGGCTCTCACGATGAGTATTTGAGAGATAGTAATGGCGAGGGAGGGGGCCTGTGAACAACGGCGAGCCTCCCAAGAGCATCCCACCTAGCATTCCACCGCGAGCGGGCCGTAACCGCCCCTCCACAGAAGGTGCAAAACGCGTTCAGAAGAAGTCTAATGGGCGTCTGAGCAACGGGGCTACTGCTCCTAAAACCCACTCAAACTCAGCGTCAAACTCGCACGGACGCTCCGTTTCCTTCCCAGCGAAGCGTAACTATCGTAACTCCCAAGTTGCCCGTGACGGCGTTGCCAGCCAGCACGCGCGCTCGACTAACTCTTCTGCCACGCAAAAACCAATCCAGCCCTGCGAGCACAAGCGTCGCGTAGATCGCGCGTCATCTCAGCCACAAAGGCGGCAAACACCGCCCTCATATGCACCGGCATCGAGCCGATCGCGTGAACAGATTCCGCCCTCGTATGCGCCAAACCGGTACTCATCTACATCGAGAACACCAGTGGAACCAGCGCGCACCAACCGCGCAGTAGCGGCCTCGCCCACCTGGAAGCCTCAATCTCGTCCAAACACGTCCAATACTCCAAGCACGCCTCAAGGAGGCACCGCCCGCCGCAAACCAAACAGGCGTCGCCGCGCCCTCGTAACTGTTCTGGTAGTGCTGGCATTACTGGTTGGATGGCCCTTGTTACTGCTCAGCTGGGCGGGCGGGAAAGTAGAACATGTAGATGCTCTCAGCGGGGCCGGCGACACGCCGGGAACTACCTACCTAATTGCCGGGTCGGACTCGCGCGACGGTACACAATTCACCGACGAGACCGAGGGGCACAGGTCGGACACGATCATGTTGCTTCACCGTGCACCCAACGGCAACGCCTACCTGGTGTCGATCCCCCGCGACACGTGGGTTGATATCCCCGAATACGGGGAAGACAAAATCAACGCCTCATTCTCATATGGAGGCCCTGAACTGCTGGTGGATACTGTTGAGGAACTCAGCGGCATCACCGTTGACCACTACGTAGAAGTGGGAATGCAGGGTGTTGTCGATATCGTGGATGCAATGAACGGAGTTGAGCTCTGCCTCGACTACGACGTTGATGATCCTCGCTCCGAACTCGTGTGGCAGGCCGGTTGCCACAACGCGGATGGGCGCACTGCTCTTGCCTTTGCACGCATGCGCTACTCCGATCCAAATGGGGACATTGGACGCGCGGAAAGACAACGGCAGGTTATCGGAGCAATCGTGAAGACGGCGGCCCTTCCAACGAATTCCTTGAACCCTGTGCGGCAAATGAAGATATCCTCGGCCGCAGCTCAGTCTGTGACCACCGACCCGGATACATCGAGTCTTGAACTCGCGCGAATGGCATTGGACTTCAGAGCCGCAACGTCGAGTGGCAATACGGGTACTCCTCCGATTGCTACAATTGCGTTCGAAACCAGTCAAGGATCTGCCGTGTTGCTTGACGACGATGCGGATGAGTTCTTCCGCAAACTCGCCAACGGCTCCCTTACCTCCGCGGAGCTAAACGCCAACGGACTTCCCTAGCGTCGCTTTCAAACAGTTGCGGGGTGAGCGATCCATACAGATCACTCACCCCGCTGTCTTGAACTACGAAATCTAGTTCTTCTTAAACAACTCGTTAGTTGCTGCAACGTCAATCTTGCGCGGACCTGCCTGCCAAGCGCTCCATGCCGACTCCACGATTTGCGTTACGTCATACTCAGCATTCCAGCCCAGATCCTCCGTGATACGGCTAGCGTTGCCAATCAACTGGGGTGGGTCACCAGCGCGACGATCCTGCTCTTCAGCCTCGAAACTAATGCCACTTACCTCGCGACACGCATCCACAATCTCACGTACTGACGTGCCCTTACCCGTACCCACGTTGTAAACGTTGTGCTTTAGATCCGACTCGGATGCCAGAGCATCCAGCGCGTCAATGTGAGCGCGCGCCAAATCCTTCACGTGGATGTAATCGCGGATGCACGTGCCGTCCTCCGTAGGATAATCCGTGCCGAAAATGGCGGGAGCCTTACCACGTGCCAAGCGCTCAAAAATCATGGGGATCAAGTTTAGTGTTGCCGGATCACCTAGATCATCCCAGCCTGAGCCCGCCACGTTAAAGTAGCGCAAGCCGATCCAATGCAAGCCCCAGGCGCGCTCGCAATCAGCCATCATCCACTCGCCAATGAACTTCGTTTCGCCATAGGGATTAATCGGATGCTTCTCGATGTCCTCGTTCACTACTTCAACCGGTGGCATACCGTAAACCGCCGCGGAAGAGGAAAAGATCATCTGGTTCACACCAGCCTTTTCCATAGCCAACATCACGTTAGCCATGCCGCCCACATTCTGTTGGTAGTACCAGGCAGGGCGCGACACCGACTCGCCCACCTGTTTGCGCGCCGCAAAATGAATCACGGCCGTAACGTCCTCGTCCACCATCGTGTTCAACAAGGCCTCGCTCGACGCCGTATCTGCAACGTCAAGCTGTACGAGCTTAGCGGAACCAATGCGATCCTTTGTGCCGTACGAAAGGTCGTCAACAACCACAACCTCATCGCCGCGTTCCTGCAAAAGCCTAACTACATGGGCGCCGATGTAACCGGCACCGCCAATCACCATAATGCTCATAACTACAGTCTAAAACTCTCACTAATTGGTTTCTAAAGATCGTTGCAAAGTCTGGTTTTTCTGACTGGACTGCTCGGCCAAATCCTGTTGGAAACGCTCCATTTTTTGTTGCAGCGTCTGATCTGACATAGCAAGCATTCGAACCGCGAGGAGGCCGGCGTTACGCGCCCCGCCAATCGAAACGGTAGCGACGGGAACCCCGGCGGGCATCTGCACAATCGACAACAGCGAATCCATACCATCCAGATATTTGAGCGGCACAGGTACGCCAATCACCGGTAGCGGCGTTGCCGAAGCGAGCATACCCGGCAGGTGTGCGGCTCCCCCAGCACCGGCAATAATCACCTTTAGTCCGCGCTGCGCGGCTTCCTTGCCATACTGCAACATCGCTTCTGGCGTGCGGTGGGCAGAAACCACGCGCGCCTCAAAGTCAACGTCAAACTCGCGCATAACCTCAGCGGCCTGGCCCATGACCTTCCAGTCCGAATCAGACCCCATTACGATGCCAACTTGAACCATGTCGCTCACTTTCCAAACAGAATATCGATGGCCTTGCCCGCCTTGTCACGAGCTGTCTTCACATCAGCGGCACACACCGTTACATGTCCGAGCTTACGCCCGGGGCGCACGCTTTTTCCGTACAGATGGACGTGGACTCCGGGCAGCTGCTTCAGCACGTCCGGGAGAGCATGATAGGCATCCTCGTACTTAGAACCAAGCAAGTTCTTCATTACCCAAACGCCCGGAATTGGTGTGGTTTCACCCAGCGGTAAATCTAAGACCGCACGCAAATGCTGTTCAAACTGGCTGGTTAACGCACCGTCAATCGTCCAGTGGCCAGTGTTGTGCGGACGCATTGCAAGCTCATTGACCAACAGAACTGGCTCCTGACCATCCACAACAAACATTTCAACGGCCAGGACGCCCGTCACTCCAAGTTCACGCGCAATCAGATCACCAACAGCTTGCGCCCGCGCAGCGACCTCTTCAGATAACGAGGGGGCTGGCGCAATCACCTCAGAGCAAATGCCGTCTTCTTGGATCGACTCCGCGACCGGCCACTGCTTCACCTCACCGGAGGGCGTGCGTGCCAAGAGCACCGCAACTTCGCGGGTAAACGGCACCTTTTCCTCCAGCAACACCGGCCCGGTAGCCAGCCAATCATCAACGCCGCGAGCGTCCGCAACTACTCGAACACCCTTGCCGTCGTAACCGCCCGTCGGTGTTTTTGCGATCACGGGCCAGCCGACCTCATCGCCAAACTCCGCCACGTCCTCACGAGTGGTAGCCTGCGCCCACCTGGGCACTGGCGCCCCAATTTCCTGCAGTTTCTTGCGCATGGCGAGCTTATTTTGCGCATACAAAAGGGCGCTTGCCGGCGGCTGGATAGATATACCGGCGCACTCGGCAAGGATCTGGGGCGGGATGTGCTCATGCTCGAACGTAAGCACGTCGGCGCCCTTGATCAACGACTTCATGTCATCGAGGCTCTTCGGATCACCCACGGGCGCATTCACGGTGACCTGCGCGGCCGAACCGTCACTGGCTTCGACCATGGTTTTTAAAGTAATTGCCAGCTCAGTTGCTGGAGGGACCATCATTCTGGCAAGCTGTCCGCCGCCAACCACAGCTATTGTTCGACTCACCCGTTCAGCCTATCGCGCACGGCTCGATAGCGGCGGCCCGTCTCACCTGCAGGCCGCCCCCTCGCTTTAGAATCTGCGCTTGCGCCTGCCCACCGACACCAGCATTCCCTCTGGCATCACAACGTCCGGGTCCAAGCTGGTTGGCATTGCCGGTAGTGAGACAGTGAAGACTGCGGGTTTTGCCTGCGTCAGTTCTAGCCGGCCGCCCGTTCCTTTAATGAGGTCGCGTGCCAGCGGAAGGCCAATGCCCGTAGATCCATGCGCAGAGACGCCCTTTTCGAAAATCATCTCCGTCATGTCTTCGGCTACACCTTCACCTTCGTCAGAAACGTCAATCAGAACGCCACGCGACGATGTTCCCTTACGACACACCACTCGGGTTGTGCCCGCCCCGTAACGGAGCGAATTCTCAATCAGCGTTGCCAAAACCTGCGATAGTACCGACGCTGATGTAAGCACAGGTTGCGCGGCCTCGTCTGTGAAAATCAGCTCTCGGCCCTCTACCTCGAATGTTTCCTCCCACTCTTCGCGCTGCTGATTAAAGATTTCGAGTACGTGGATTGCCTCCGCATTACCTCCCGCGCTCTTGGTTGTGGTCAAAAGGTCGCTGATCACCTGCGTGAGGCGCTCAACCTGTTCAAGGCACACACGCACCTCACTTTGAATCTCCGGATCATCCGTGATGAGGTCGATCTCCTCCAAACGCATGGACAAAGCCGTGAGCGGCGTACGCAACTGGTGTGAGGCGTTAGCAGCGAACTGGCGTTCCGCGGCAAGCCGGCCAGCCATGCGCTCCCCTGTGCGCACAAGCTCTTCTTGGACCAGGTCAATCTCTTCAATACCGGAAGGATTCACGCGAGCCCGCACCTGTCCGGAACCGATTTGTTCTGCCTGCGCAGCCAGATAAATAAGGGGTGCGGAAATACGCCGTGATCCACGCAAAGCTAACCAATAACCAACCACAAGGGAGGCCATAATACCGGCGAGAAACACCGCAACAAGGCGCGCGATTGAGAGGATTGTTGGCCATGCCGAAATCTCGCTACGTACCGTGGTACCCGACGGCAAGACAACTGAGGCGGTCATGCGAGGAGCACCAACATGCCCTCCTCTTTCAACAAGGCCAGCTTCATCCGGATTGTTCACACGCACGTACGCGCCGCTGAGCAGATCGTTTCCCAGCACCCAGTTGTCAAGGTTGCGCTGTGTGAGCTCATCCCCCGATTGGATTCTGCGCTCAACCATGTTGCCGAGTAGTTGCGTGCGCGACTCAAGATTATGCTGTGCGGACTGCCAAACCAGACCGCCGCCAATGAAAAGCGAGGGAATGCCCAGAATTAAGACCGCCACGGTCACAGCCGTGGCGATCATTTTAATAACGCGTGCGCGCATGTGTTAGGCCCGCTCTTTTTCGAACCTGAATCCCATGCCGCGAACGGTGGTGATGTAGTGTGGATCCGCAGCGTCGTCCCCCAGCTTGCGACGTAGCCAGGAAACATGCATGTCGAGAGTCTTGGTGGAACCGGTGGGGTCCGACCCCCAAACTTCGCGCATAAGCACGTCGCGCTCAACCACGTTGCCCGCCTCACGAACGAGGACGCGGAGCAGGTCGAATTCCTTAGCGGTTAGCTGCAACTCGCGATCTTTCACGAATGCGCGGTGCGCACCCACATCGACGCGAACGTCCTGCACGGTGAGTTCGCCATCAGCCTCTTCGGTTCCCGTGCGACGCAGCAGTGCGCGAACGCGGGCAAGTAGCTCTGCGAGGCGGAACGGCTTTGTCACGTAGTCATCCGCGCCAGCGTCAAGGCCGACAACCATGTCTACCTCGTCCGCACGAGCAGTCAAAATCAAAATCGGGGTGGACAGCCCAAGTTTACGCACCTGGCGAGCTACATCCAGCCCGTCCATATCGGGAAGTCCAAGATCAAGAACGATGAGGTCGGCGCTATCAACCTCGTTTAGAGCTCCACGACCGGTGCCGTGTGCCCTAACTTCGTAGCCCTCGCGGCCAAGCGCGCGAGCTAGGGGCTCTGCAATAGCAGGATCATCTTCAACCAAAAGAACAGTAGTCACGCTTTTATAGTAGGCCATATTTGGGCATTGCACACGCCTTGAGGAAGTAAAATGTAATGCGACATCAAGATACTTTTTACTATTTGAGCGTGTCTGTAATCAGTTTTTCGCTACATATAGACGTTTCCTATACGAATTGTTCGCAAAATTGAATGATTAAAGTTTAGAGAGATTCAATTGGCAAATGTTCAACAGGTGGACGGTCTTCAACGCTCACCTGGAACGGGACTACCCGGCCCACTCCTCGCAGATCAGCTTCCTTGGCTGCCGACACGCGATACCAAGGCCCAGCCTCGCCGCGCGCGATCCTACCAGCGGTTTCTCCGTCGGTAATGATTTGCCCAACCGGAGCTACATCAACCAACCTCGAAGCGAGATTCACGGGCGGCCCAAAGACGTCCCCCGACCTCGAAAACACTGCCCCCTGCACGATAGATGCGCGCACGGGCAACATTTTGCGCATACTGTTTAAGCGCTGCATCAGTTCGGTAACTACGCGCAGTCCGGTTGGCAGATCATCAGCGATGTAGAACACGGCATCGCCAATCATTTTCACTACGCGCCCTCCCGCGGACGGGATCACGATGCGGCACACGGTTTCGAACTGGTCGATCAGATCAACGAGATCCTCTTCGGGAAGCGAAACGGACGAAGACGTGTAGGAGACCATGTCCACGAAGCCGAGCGTGCGAATAAGTGGGAAGCTGTTTGTTTCCCGTTCGCGACCACGGTGCGAAACTTCCTGATCGACGCGCGTAATGATTGATTCAAGTTGACGTTTCCAAGAGTAAATGAGCTCCTCTTCAAGGAAGGGCAGGAATTCGCGGAACTTGTCTAACGTGACGAGCCTGGCGGACGTGTCATCTAATGTGTATCTGCGCGCCACGTCATCGACGAGGGCCTCCATCTGCCACAGCACGAGCCGGTCCGTAATGTGTGCTTGCGCGCGAACGAGCGACAGCCCGGTCTGCAGGTCAATGCGACCCGAGTCGATCAGATCGGACCAACGCTGGTATGCCTTGAGGTCCTGCGTGGTGAATACAACCTCGCCTTCGACAGCCGGAGCGAACCCCATGGCAACCCAATAGGAATTAACGCGGGTTACTGGGGTTTCGGTGCGCGCCGCTACATCTGCTGCGCTTAGCGTTGGTTCGCCGCCCAGCAGGATCTTCCTGTAGGACCCTGTAGTTGAAGGCGACTGATCGGCGTCGGGGGTGTTATGCATCACCTCAACTCTAGTCTTTTGGCGAGCTGGTTAGCGACTGTTTAGAAACCTGCCAGCAGCCACGGGCCGTTTTGCGGTTTATTTCGCGCTATCCATTGATTTATTGTTGGATTTCGCCATATACTTATTTGTCCTTAACAATCGCATTTTGGTTGCGCTGGTTTTCTAAAAATATTTTGGAGGCGGCCACCGCGTGCGGGGTTAGGGATGGAAAACTACATAGGGGGATGATCGGTTTCGACAGCGATCTTCAATCGATGTGAAGCGGGCCGAGGATGTCTACTGACCTCGTTAACCATGTATTCAAAACAATAGGTGCTGAACAGAACCGCACCGACTTTGCCCTCGCTGCCTAATCTAGCGAGCAAGTCCGTCAGCCCAAGCAATGCTCTGAGTTTGGTTCCTGGCGTCGTTTTATGAGCCACTGGGTTGCCATCGCGTTGGGAGGCGGTAACCGACACTTTCTCAACTGAGCCACCTAGTTGCAGGTTTGCATGTTGCTAGTGGCTGAGAAACTTATTGCAAACTGCGCCCGGAGAAGAAATTGGGGTGGGTCGTTGGACCCGGGTTCAATTCCCGGCATCTCCACTACTGGCCTCCCAGCACCTGCTGGGAGGCCTTATTTTGTGCGGCAAACGCTCTGTAAGGCTTGAGTTGGTGCGGATATTTACATCTTTCAAAACGATAACAAGCGCGTATCGTCCCCGATGAACATACACGTTCACCAACTACGCCACGCCCGAAGATCTTCGCGGATTCACTCAGCAGATATTCTTGGAAGACACCGCCCACGATTTATTAACCAAAGTGGGCCAAAGAACCTCTTCCGCTGGGTGGCCCGTGGATGAACAACTGATTCCACTCCAGCAATTGCTTAGTTCCAAGCACTTTTCTGGATAGATTAAGTTCATGGCAGACAAGAATTTAATGAATCGCGCCGCGCAGGAGTTCTTCGGCTATACGCTCACTCCAGAGGAAAACTGCAGATACTCGGACGCAGATCTGAAGAAGAAACTAAGTGAACTTGGTTGGCCCGAAACTTGGCGTGATGTGATTCCCCGACTTCGAGGTGAGGTTAGCTGGGATTACAACGAGTTCTACGAATAGGCTTTACACCTCCTAAAGCCATGCCTTGACAGGCGGTTCATAGTTTTACCCTGGCCCATTTGACTGGGGAGGGAACTGTGAACCTACACCCGAAGACAACATTTCACGGCTCCCCGTCTTATGTCCGCTGGTGGGCGCCCCTTCAAGGTTCCCGAGCTCGATAAATGTTGCACTGTTGCGGGTAGTACGAGGCGATGAGAATCTGCGTTCTTCCGCTAAAGACTTAGTCGATCAAGTATTTGAAGAGTCCATCGCGGATTTCTGCGGCGGCAACGAGCATCTGACCATAGCACTTTTAGAATGCCCAAACGTTCATCTCCTCGTCCTCACATACTTTGGTCTCGAAGCGCTCCGTCTGGATGGCGACATTGAGTTTCGACTTCTGGGCTTCGAGCGCCTTTACCGCCTCAGCAGACTCGTGTTGAATACGCCCGGAAGATTGTTCATGTTCGCGAGTTCAGCTTCCCTATCCGAGCAATGCCCTTCGAAAGCTTTGAGAATATCATTTCTGCACCCGCATACAATCCTGCAGTAGCCAGTTGGGATCTGCCGCAGGCAAGATAGCGTCTCACGAGTTGCGAGTGGATGTCCCCAGACCGCAATTTACTACGTTTTGGACAACCCTACCAGGGGATCCCGGGCTTCTCTGCTCGTGCGACTAGCTCAGAATCCCGCGCGTCAAACGAGTTGGCCCTCAAGCCCTCGGGAGTGGGTTGGCTTATCGGTGAATAACACTGTGACAGGTGTGACCCATTCGAGATTAGAGCGACAGGGCGTGTAATATACTTCACATCAGAAGATAGGTTGGAACTCTCGGGTAAAGATCTTAGCAACGCAAAACGATTGAAACCGCGATTTATTACTACCTGTCGGAAAGCACCGAAGGAGTGACATGCCCGACACATTCGAGTCACTTGATGAATGGTTCGATCATCGCCCGAAATGGCTTCACGCCGCGGCAAATCGGTTAAGCAAGCATCCTGAGTTATCGAGTGAAGATATAGTTGAACTCACAGCTCTTTGTAAGAAAGAAGCAGACAATGAATTGTCTGAAGAATCAGCTTCCTTTTCTACTGCCCCTTTCTGCCACATAACAACCACCGGCTTACGGTTGCGTTCAATCAGCGGTATTAAAGGCGTAAACGCCCTCGCTCCAAAAAATCCACTCGAGTTTGGTAGCAGTAATCTCACTGTTGTTTATGGCAATAACGGATCAGGAAAGTCGGGTTACGTCAGAATCCTCAAACATGTATGTGGTGCCCGCGAGCCAGGCATTATCCACAAAAATATATATGGGTCCAAGGAAGAAGCACAGGAAGCTCACATTACGTACGAACAGGGCGGCGTACTCAAAACCCACCATTGGGATGGGAACGACACCGGCGAAACTCTCAGTACTGTTGACATTTTCGATACTTCGTTTGGCACGGTTTTTGTTAACAATGAAGATGAGGCGAGCTACGAGCCACCGATACTATCCGTTTTCAGCTCTCTGATTCTCGCATGCGAAAAAGTTGCCTCAGCTCTAGAAGCTGAGATTCGTCAGTGCCAGCCAAGAAAACCGGATATCTCCGCTGACATGAAAAATACCCCTGAAGGCCGCTGGTATGAAGGCATCAATGCCGAGACAACTGACGAAGAGATCACAAAGCATTGCTTATTTAGCAGTGCTGACGAGGATGAGATGCACACCTTGCGACAGCGCCTTGCCGAAAACTCGCCGACAGAAAAAGCTAAGGAGTTGAGAAAGCAGAGACGGCATGTCGACAACCTGGTTCAGGATGCCCGAATGCATATGAACCAATTATCGGATAATAATTGCCGGGAAGTCATCGCAGCAAAGAAGAAATGGATGGTCAAAACGGAAGCGGCCAAACTGGCCGCAGAAGAGGCATTCTCGGGCAGTAACTTAGAAGGAATCGGCTCTGATATCTGGAAAGAACTATGGGAAGCCGCCCGGAAATACTCTGTCTCGGCTGCTTATAAGGAAACCAACTACCCTAATGTTTCTGATGGTTCTCGCTGCGTTCTTTGTCTTCAGACTCTTAGCGCTGAGGCTAAAAACCGGTTGATCTCCTTCGAGAAATTCGTGAAAGAGGAAATGCAGAAAGCCGTAGGTGATGCGGCCAAGGAATACGAGGATGCTATTCAATCTATTGAGGAACTACCAAAGTTGGACCTGTTGGAGACCCGTATAGATGCCACTGGGATTTCAAAAGATGAGTTTTCCAGTCAAGTGATGGATTTCTTTACTCAATTACAGAACAGAAAAGATCTGCTTTCAAAGATAGATTCAGAAGCGGAGATTCCTGTGCTAAAGCTTCCTACGAAATGGATCAAAGATGCAAAAACCTACTCGAAGAACCTTGATAAACGCGCGAAAAAATACGATGAGGATTCTACAAGCGACGATCGAGATCGTCTCAGAAGGAGCTTAGATAGTCTACAAGCTAGAAAGTGGTTGTCGGAACATAAAGCAACCATTGTCGACGAAGTCGCAATTTTGGAAAAGAAACACAAGCTTCAGAAAGCGAAGAAATTAACCGGTACCACAGCTTTGTCAAACAAAAAGGGCGAGTTGGCAGAATCCTTGATTACGGATGCGTTCACAGAAAGGTTAAACTTCGAGCTCAGAAAGTTAGGTGCCACTGAGCTAAAGGTCCATCTTGTCAGAAAGAGAGTCTCCAAAGGTCGTGTGCTTCATAAACTTGTAATCGGAAATAGCCCTCTAGATGTTTCTGAAGTCTTGAGCGAAGGAGAGAATCGGATCGTTTCCCTAGCAGCCTTTTTAGCAGATGTGAGAGGAACCGAAAATAAGGCACCACTTGTCTTTGATGACCCAATATCCTCGCTTGATCAAGACTATGAGGAAGCAGTAGTGCGAAGATTAATTGAGCTGTCACGCGACAGACAAATTATTATTTTTACCCACCGGTTATCACTATTGGGAACAGTCAAGCATTTTGCTGATAGGGAGTCACTCAAGCCTGACGTGAAATGTATTCGCTCCACTGGACAGCGTAAAGGCGAGCCAGCCCCCATTCCATTGTCACAATCCGATATAAGGACCTCCTTGAACAGACTTATTAACGAGCGATACCAAGAAGCTAAGAAAGCGAGTGAAAACGGCGATTTTGATCTAGAAGATACCTTGAAACAATCAATGTGTAGCGATTTTAGAGTGTTAGTAGAGCGATCGATTGAAAACGACCTGCTATGCGGCGTGGTACAACGATTCCAGCGCCCAGTTCAAACGCTGAAAATTAGAGAATTGGCAAAGTTGAATCAGGAAGATATCGACCGCCTCGATTCGCTCATGTCAAAATACTCGGCATTTGAGCATTCACAGCCCCTAGAATCCCCAGTGCGATTGCCGAAACTAGAAGATCTACTGCGTGACATGGAGTCGTTGAAAACTTGGCGCAACGAATATAAGGATCGTGCTGTGCGACGGTGACAAAATCCTATCTTCTGAAAATCAATAGCATCTGCGCGCGGAAGATTTGACTGGTAATGAGTTACACGCCTGAAAGTGTTCGCATTTGCCGCTGAATTATGCGAGAACTAGCAAATGACATTTTCGAGCGCAAGTTCAACATGTAAAACGGCATCTCCACCATTGGTCTTTCAGTACACTCTGGGAAGCCTTTGCTACTTATGCACAGATTATATTCGCCATGGTTGCGAACCGTCTTCTCCGCAGCTCAGTCTTTTTGGTTGAGGCGCAATCGTAAATGAGTAGCCCCAAAGCTGGGATATGACTTTAGCGACCGCTCACATTTTGCATGTTTATGAAGCACACGTAACCGCTGACAGTGCGGAAACGTCGATGGTTTCGTACCCACAAGAAGAAAACCGGAAGACAAGAACTGTATTTGAGGCGCGGTAGTACATCAATTCGTGCGGGTGGTGGAGAAAATACCAGAACCTTGCAACAAAGGTTCAAAGAAGGAGTAAGATTATTCCCCCGATATTAAAACACTTTCAAAATGCAAAGGAGCTCTAGTGAAGAAAGTAGTCGGATTACTAGCGGTCACAGCGCTTGCACTTAGCGCGTGTGCACCGAGTTCAACGAGTGACGGTGGGAATGACGATTCTGTAAACATCACATTCCTCGGTACTTCCGATATTCATGGCCACTATATGCCTTGGGACTACAGCCTGGACGAGGAAAACACCTCCGGAAGCTTAGCCCAAATCGCTACCGCAGTAAAAGAAGTGAGGGAATCTGAGGACAACGTTGTTCTCATCGATGCGGGCGACTTCATTCAAGATAATTCCAGCGAACTATTCCAGGACATGAACCCACACCCAGGCGTGAGCGTTATGAACGACCTCAACTATGACGTGTGGGCAATCGGTAACCACGAGTTCGATTACGGGATGGAAAAGCTCGACAAAATTACAGAACAGTTTAAGGGCGCAGTACTAGGCGGTAACCTTTACACCGACGCTGGCGAGCAGTACTGGCCGGCCACCACCGTCATTGAACGCAGTGGCATCAAGATTGGTGTTGTAGGCCTAACTACGCCAATGGTTTACGAATTTAAACAGGAGACCGACACCTTCAAGGGCCTGAAGTTCAACGACACCATTGAAGAAGCTAAAAAAGCGATCGAATCTCTTGGTGAGGTGGATGCAGTAGTTGGCGTATTCCACATGGGCGCTGAGAATGAAAACAACATCCCGAACACGGGTGTAACCGAAATCATCGAGCAGGTCCCTGGCTTTGACGTTGTGTTCGCTGGACACATGCACAAAGAAGAAAACGAAAAAATTAACGACACCCTCGTTATTGAACCTGGCAAATATGCACAACTCCTCTCCCGCGTTGACCTCACATTCGCTAAAGACGGAGACGGGTGGAAGCTAACGAACACCACTGGCGAAAACATTTCAATCAAGGACTACGCTTCCGATCCTGCAGCAGAAGAACTTCTTGCTGAAGGACACAAGATTGCTCGCGATGACGCCAACATTGTTGTTGGAAAACTTGAGGGCCTACCGTTCACGCCAGGCAACAAGATCGAGGCAATCCCGCAACACCAAATCGAAGAAACACCACTGACCGTGTTCATCAACGAGGTCATGATGCACTACTCGAACGGTGCTGACGTGGTTGTTCACTCCATTGACAACGACCATGCTGGTCTTCCAGTTGGCGAAATCAAGAAGAAGGATTTGGCAACTAACTACCGGTACGCCGGCGGAGAAGTAACTGTTTACGAAATGACCGGCCAGGACCTCAAAGACTACATGGAATGGTCCGCTGGGTTCTTCAACCAGGCCCGTGAAGGCGATGTGACGATCTCGTTTGACAAGGATCGCCGTAACTCGAAGTACTCCACTCATGACATTTTCGCTGGAGTCACCTACGAATACGACATTTCTCGCCCAGCAGGAGAACGTGTAACCACTCTGAACTGGCCAGATGGCAACCCTGTAGGCATGGCTGACAAGGTTAAGGTGGGTATGAACTCCTACCGCCTGAACCATCTCATTTCAGATGACGGCCCACTTGCAGGACGTGACATTAAGAAGATTTACTCCACCCAGCAAGAGTCCGCGTTTGGCGAGGTAGAAGGACGCATCCGTAATCTCGCTGCACGCTACTTGGAAGAGATTGGCGGAACGTACACCGGACACTTGAATGGCACGTGGAAGATTGTTGGCGTAGCGGAAACACCGCAGTACGTTGCAGATCTTGTCAACGCTCAAGTTATTTCAATCGGCGAGGCAGAAAACGGCCGTTCAAACGTCGAGTCTGTAAACGTAAATGATCCCGTTACTAGCGAGATGATTACGGAAGTGGCGAAGCGCGCAAACGTGGATCCAGCACAGATTGGCGAGGCCAAGACTACTGGTGATCTCTACATGAAGGTCGCCGAACTCATGAAGTGAGTTTAGGGATCTAACCAAAAGCGCCACCGAGCACGAACCGATTTATCGGTCTCATCCGCCCGGTGGCGCTTTTAAATGCTGATCCCTACAAGCCACGAAGAATGATCTTCAGCGGTGAAGAATCAGTTACTCGCCTACCCTTCGGTAGCTTCGCTCTCCGAAGCAGATTTGCGGGCGTTCTCCACCACCTGCTTGAACAGTTCCTTTACCGCAGGATCGTTAACCGCCGAACCTGGAATCATGAACCCGCCCGGATGCATGGGATTGATAGAACACTCGCCATTCGGCTTGGACGTCAAACTGTACAGCCTTACGCTTTTTCTATCGCCAACGCAAAGTGCTGTACCCTTCTCGCGGAACTCGATCCGGGCGTCGGGATGCTTCCTCACATACGCCAACATGTTTTGCAGTTCTTCTTCAGAATGATTCCAAAATGTCCATACCTGCTCATCGTTCCCGAAAGTAACGTAGTTACCCTCGACGCCGATTATCTCAACGGGATAGATTGGGCCTCTGGTAGAAATCTTTGCCTGGATCCAATGCGGCCCATGTCCCGCAATCATCAACTGGCAGGGGCTAACAGGGAAAAGTGGGTCCTTGCTCATGGCGAGCTCCTTAAAAATCGCGCGTCCACCAAACTTTTGTTTAGCGGCGGATCTTCCCTCAGGGGCACCGTGTGCGACACGCGGTTGCCAGCCAACCAGCCGAGGGGCTTAACGTTGGACTTCTTGATCCACCCACAGAATACCCCAAACGGAGCACCTGTCAAGGCATAGCTGTTAGGCTTGAGCGAAGCTCTTACACAAGTGAGGTCGAAATGGATCAGCAACAATTTGATGGCCTAGTAAAGCTCTTCGAAGAAGCCAAAGATGGCTCCGGAAACCCGCTCCAAATGGAGTATCTACTCGTCAAACAGGGCAACAGCGAATACCTCCACACCTTCCGCGGACACACCGGGCCGTCAGATATCCGGTCGATTTCTAAGACCGTCCTCGCCCTCGTTCTTGGCACCGTCATCGAATCGCGCGATGATCTAACCGAAGACACGCCGGTATGGCCGGTGTTTACGAACCTGTGCGAAGTCAAAGACCCAGAAAACCTTGAAAAGTGGCAGCACATCAAAATCAAACACTTGATGAACCACACCATCGGGTTTGACCGCATACTGATGATGCGGGGCGACATTCAAGATATGGACCCCGCTGACTACATTAACTACATCGTTAACGAGCCAATCATGCACGAGGCGGGAACTTACTACCTGTATTCCAACGCAGGCTTCTACCTCATGTCTATCTACCTGCAAGAATTCCTTGGTGAGGACCTAGAGGACTACATCCGGCGCGCGCTATTTAACCCGCTTGGCATCACCGATTACAGGTGGGAGCGCTACGGAAAATACCTGGCCGGGGCCACCAGACTATGGCTCCTACCCCACGACATGCTGAAGATAGGCGAGCTACTACTTGAAGGCGGCAAGGGCATTGTGAGCCCACAGTGGATTGAACGCATGAAGCAATTCACCGCTTTTACGCCCGGCGTGGACACGCCTACAAATCCGTACTTCCGCCGCCACGCCTACGGCTCCAGCCTGTGGCTTTCCAACCGGGGCAACATCTTCTTTGGCCACGGAACCGATGGGCAAACCCTCGCAATCATTCCCGAAAGAAACGCCGTAGTTATAACTACCGCCACCCAAAAAGACGTGAAGCGGCTAGAGGAACTCGTGGACAAGGCCGTGGAACTGCTCTACTAGCGGCCACACCTCCTCGTCCGAGCCAATTTAAGTAGTGGGGTGTTGCTCTTGTACTAGAGCAACACCCCACTACTTTTAAGCCATCAGCCTGCTTTCATGCGCGACGGTCAGGCCCGATTAGCGCACCTAATTAGCAGCCGGGTTATCAGCCATTCGCGCGTTCACGTCTGCGAGGTCATTGTAAACATCCGCATTCGCCCAAGCGAGGAACGCCTTCTTGAACACCTCGTGGTACTCGTTGTATACCGCATGGTTGTCTTCGTTCGGGTAGATGAACCCGCGCGTGTGCACCATGTTGTCCACCGCCACGTCAACGGAGGGTAGCGCTCCCGCGCCAACACCGCCAAGAATTGCAGCGCCTAGCGCGGCGCATTCGGACACGATCAGGCGCTCAACTGGGCGGCCATAAATGTCAGCTTGCACCTGGCTCCAGAACACAGAGTTCGCGCCGCCACCCGACAAGCGGATGGTCTCAAATGGCTCACCCATCGCGGTTTCCATCGACTCCACGCTCATGCGCAACTCATAAGCCACACCCTCGAGCACGGCGCGCGCGGCGTGAGCACGAGTATGAATCTGCGTAATGCCCAGCATCCCGCCTCGCGCATTGTCATGGAAGTACGGATTCGCCTGCGAGTTGAAGAACGGGAAGAAGATCAACCCATGCGAGCCCACCGGCGCCTTCGCCGCCTCAAGCGTGATGAGGTCGTACGGGCTCAAATCAAGTTCAGCGGCCGCTCTTACCTCTGGCTGGCCGTAGGTGTCACGCCACCAACGCAAGACCGCGCCCGCGGCGTGTGCAGTACCCTCCATGTCCCAACAGCCCGCGATCGAATGAGCTCCAAACGACACGCCGCTTTGCAGATTCGCCGCCATGTCCGGCGCCTGGTCCAGCTGGGCAACCATGACAGCAGCCGTGCCGAGCGACAACTCTGCCAGCCCCTGCCTATTCACGCCCGAACCTACGGCAGCACACTGCTGGTCGCCACCGCCCGGCGAGAGCACCGTGCCCTTCGCGAACCCGGTCTGTTCACTGGCTTGCGCGCTAACCTCGCCGATCGGGCGAAGCTCGTGCAAGAGAGGTGGCATCATGTCTAGGTCGAGTCCCGCACGGTCAAATAGTTCCGGCGAGTATTCCAAGGTTTTGATGTCGAACATGCCGTTGTAGTTAAGTGCAGACGCATTTGCAACCAGCTCGGTTGATCCAAGCTTGTGTAAAATCCACTCTTGCCCGTTAACTATCTTCCAAGTATTGGCATAAACCTGCGGCCAGTTCTCTTTCAGCCACATCAGTTTGGGATACACCCACAGGCTGGAAATGTTCAGGCCTGAAATTTCGTAGTAACCCTCCTCGCCAAACTCCTCCTTCATCCAGCGAGTCTGCTTGCCCGAGCGCCCGTCAGACCACACAATCGCGTCACTGAGCGGATTCCAATCCTCATCAATCGGAATGAATGAGCCGCGCTGAGACGACACTCCAATCGAAACAATATCTTTCACATCGCCAGGGAATGAGGCTGTTGCCTTCCTTGCGGCATAACAAATGCCTTCCCAAAGCTCATGCATATCCTGATCCACCCAACCAGGATGAGGATGCTTGGTGCGATACTCCTTGTAACCGCTGCTAATGATCTTGCCGGCACCATCGAAAATAATGACGCTTGCGCCTGTTGTTCCTGCGTCAATACCGGCGAAATACTTGCTCATGCCTTCACACGCCTTTCGTCGTTAACCACACCTTTGTGGCCGTCTCATCACCATACGGGAACGCAGAGACGATTTGGCGCTTTCTCAACTAAATGAGAATCCGGCGTCCCCGTTGCAGGCGGGCGCATGCGCGGAGACCTGTTTTAGCGGTGATTCAAAGCCTCTCGGGCGCACTCAACCAGAGGGACAATCGAGTCACGGTTCGTGTGATCATAGCCTTGCGCAATATTGTCGGCCACGGCTACAGCCCATTCTCCGCGGTCGCGGTATTTCTGCACTCGCTTAGCGAAGATCTTGAGCAGTGTCTTTTCAGCTGCGGGTAGGCCTTCATAGCGGACCCCGCCCTCGAAGTAGAAGAACGGGAACTCGCCCTTGGCCAGCTCGTTCTTAGTAAACGTGCGGGCTGCGCACTTCCAATCTCGGTCCGGATGCTGCGGCGTACCTCCATTTGCCCACACGATTACGCGACCTTGATTCAAAATGCCGGCATCTTTTGCCATCTTGCGGAACTTTCCAAAGCCACGAATGATCGACATTCGCACGCCGGCGCCGTAGACCACCAGGTCATATGACGTGAGGTTGATGCGCCCACTCTTCACGCCCTCGACAACCTCAGACAATGGGCGAAGATCCGCCTGGAGGTCCTCTGCAATCCAAGTCCCATAAGTCTTAGAGAATCCAGTCAGAGTGTTGTAAATGACCAAAACTCTAGGTGTGCTTTTGGGTTCGTCCGCCATTATTTCCGTCCTTCACTTGTGAACCGCATACGAATATACACGGCTAAGACCTCGACTTTTTGTTGAAATACAGCGTTTTTTACGACAACCGTGTCAGAAAACCAGCGATGGAAAAACAGCCCTGAAAACAAACTTTCATATATTTTGTGGGTTTTCGCAGAAATCCTGTTGATTTTTGTTAATCGTGTGGATACTCTGATGGTGCATTCAACGAAGAATGGAGATTCTAATGACACCTGAGAACAAGCACCACCTGGGTGCTGGCCCCCTTGTTATTGCTATCGACTCGTCCACCACGTCCACCAAAGCGATCATTGTCGACGCCACCGGACACGTGCTGCACACCGCGAAACGCAACATTCAGTTGCACACGCCCGCGATGGACTGCTACGAGCACAACCCGATTCGCTGGTGGGAAACCACGCGAGATGCGATTGGCGAGGCAGTGGCGGCGCTCTCCCCCACAGACCGCGAGCGCATTGAAGCAATCGGCATTACGCACCAGCGGGAGAGCTTCGCACCTTTCAAGGCCGATGGCACACCACTTCGTAACGGCATTTTGTGGCTTGATGGCCGCGCAACTGAGCAGATCCGCAAGTACGGTTCTGCACACATCCACCAGCTGTCCGGCAAACCTGCAGGCGTAACCCCCGCGATCTACAAGATGGCTTGGGTTGCCCAGCACGAGCCGGAGGTGTTCGAGAAGGCCGACAAGGTTGTCGACGTCCTCGGATACATCACTTTCAATCTGACCGGGCGCTGGGCTTCTTCACAGGCGGCCGCGGACTCGCTCGGCCTTTTCGATATTGAAAAGCGCGACTACGCGGATGAGCTTCTTGAGATTGCAGGTGTTCGCCGCGATCAAATGTCTGAGCTTGTTGAACCAGCTAGCCCAATCGCGAAGTTGAAGGATGACCTGGTATCCGAGTGGGGCCTGCCAAAGTCGATTCCAGTTATCGCCGGCCTTGGCGACGGACAGGCCGCCGGCATTGGCGCGGCAGCAGTTACGCCGGAGATTGGTTATCTAAACCTCGGCACCGCAGTGAATGCAGGTGTTGAATCCCCGGTCTACAAGTACGATCCAGTATTCCGCACGCACGTCTCAGGCATTCCCGGCAACTACGTATTTGAGGTCCTGCAGTCTTCCGGCTCCTACCTGGCCGGATGGTTCCGCAAGTCGCTGGGAGACCCGAAGCTCCTGGGCGAACCCGATCCGGCTCTGGATGAAGCAGCTTCAAAGATTCCTGCCGGTTGCGAAGGTCTCGTGACACTCCCCTACTGGAATGCAGTGCAGTCCCCGTACTGGGATTCCGTTGCGCGCGGCGCCGTGGTGGGCTGGCGCGGCACCCATTCGCGTGCGCACATGTACCGTTCGATCCTCGAGTCGATCGGCTTCGAGATGCGCTACAACCTCAACCACATCGAGGAAGGCACGGGTGTGAAGCTTCAGGGCCTACGCATTATGGGTGGCGGCACCCGCTCCAAGCTGTGGCGCCAAATCATGGCCGACTGCACGGGCCTGCCCCTCACTGTCTGCCTCGAAGATGAAACCTCCGCCCTCGGCGCCGCAGTTCTTGCAATGGCGTCCACGGATGCGTACGAGGACGTCCAAAGCGCAGCCGTTGGCATGGCCCGCTATGGCGATACCATTGAGCCAGACATGGATGCGCATGAAAACTACAAGGAGATTGCGGACATTCAGCACGAGCTTTACCCGAAGCTCAAGGACACTTTCGAACGCCTCCACGATCTTTCCTTGAAATACCCATCCACGAAGCCCGAGTCCCCTGCGGCTGAGCTTTAAAGATACGGAAAGGAACAACATGTCGATCATTACCGTACTGGGCGCCGGAGCTATGGGTTCTGCGCTGTGCACGCCACTTATCGATTCGGGCTGGGAGGTACGCCTGTGGGGAACGTGGCTCGACGACCACCTCCTCGATGCGATTGAGGCCGGAAAGCCGCACCCGCGCACCAACGAGCACGTAGCCGAGGGCGTCAAGCTCTACCGCAGTGGAGAACTTAACGACGCGCTCGACGGCGCTAACGTCGTGGTCATGTCGGTGGCTTCCGTGGGCGTCGAGAAGGTTACGGAGCTAGCCCTTGACGGAATCGAGAAGGCCGAGGCACTTTGGCTGACATCCAAGGGATTCAACGAAGGCCCGGATGGCAACATCCAGCTGCTGCCGGACGCAATCAGGCGGATTGCTAAGGGTAACGGCAAAACCGTCCCGCCGATCGTTGCAATCGCTGGTCCCGTTAAAGCCAATGAGTGCGCGGCACGCAAGCCCACCGCAACGATCTTCGGCTCGAAGGACAAGAATCTGGCCACGCGTTTCGCTCGTGAAGCCCGCTCCGATGTTTACTGCATTGAGCCGAGTGACGACGAAACCGGTGTGGAAATCTGCGCTCCCATGAAGAACGTGTATGCCATCGCGCTTGGTATCGCGGATGGCCTTGAGGAAGGAACCGGGGTGCCGCACCACAACCTCAAGGCTGCAACGTTTGCGCAGGCTGTGCGCGAAATGTCCCTTCTTGGGCAGTCACAAGGCGCAGATCCCGCAACCGCTTTCGGACTAGCTGGCGTTGGAGACCTGGAAGTCACCGGCTTGTCGGGTCGCAACAAGGTTTATGGTGTCCGCCTTGGCCGTGGAGAAACCGCAAAGGAGGCTCTAGCCGAGATGGATCGACTGGAGCAAACCGTTGAGGGCGTACCGGCAGCAGGCCTGGCCGTTGGCTTTGTGAAGCAACACGCGCCCGACTTGGTGGACGAGCTTCCGCTACTAGCGGCTGTAAGTCGCATCATTTCGGGAGCTGTAACTGACGTCAAGACGGAAGTTGCAGCCGCGGTACTCCCCAAGAGACCGTAACTTTTACCCTTGGCCCCGCGAACCTGACGGATCGCGGGGCCAAGTTTTAGTATTGAATAGTCTTCTAACCTGAGAACAACATTTCGATAAGGGAGAGCAGAGATGGAAAAGAAGGGCATCCATGGTCCTAGAGCCCGCAGAAACTCCATACTCTCCCACTTGCTGACCCACGGAAACTCCACGGTTGAGCAGCTCGCAGAGCTTCTTTCTGTATCGCAAATGACCGTCTACCGCGATGTTGCCGAACTTGAATCACTGCAACTGGTACAACGCAGAAACGGATTGATCAGCCCCGCGGCATCCTCGCTGTCAGAGTCCTCTGCTCACCTGCGCCAGCAGGCGAACCGGCCCCAGAAAAAATGCCTCGCTAAGGCCGTGATGAAGCACATCACGCGCGGCATGTCGCTGTTAGTTGATGATTCCACCTCTAATATTTCACTTGTTGAAGACCTATCGGAGGTTACTCCAGTTACGGTTGTCACCAACGCGGAGTTCATCGCCAAAATTGTCCGACCGCAAGGAGACGCCAAGCTCATATTGGTGGGCGGAGAATACGAGCCCTGGGCCGACTCCTACTTTGGAGACATCACCATCAAATCGCTTGACCAGCTGAGGGTAGACCTCTGTGTCATGTCCGCCACCGCTCTCACCGCCACGCACGCCTTCCACCCTGACCAGCGAGTGGCTGATGTTAAGAGGCAAATGCTTGCCTCTGCAGATAAAAAGATTCTCGTCGCTGATTCCAGCAAGTTCACCAAAAACGCGCTCTATAAAGTTGGGCCGCTAACTGATTTCGACCTTGTCATTACAGACTCCGAAACTCCACAAACCGTGTTAGAACAGCTTGCCGATCAAGACATCCTTGTTGAAGTTGTGCGGTAGTCCCCTTGTGCCAAAACTCTTCCGCAGGTAGTAGTCGTCCGATCCTTTGCCTCAGCAAGCAAAACGTGACCAACCTCGCACCCTATTTGTAATGATTCTCAGGCTTAACTGAAGAAAATTATCAGGATGCATACAGATTCACGCCGCTTAATACTCTTTGGTAAATAAAAGAACTGACGCAAAGGAATATTTTCAGATGTCGTTTGTTAAACGAGCTTGGCTTAACGTCTCTCGCAAATTAGCCAAGTCGCTTACAATCTTTCTAGTTTTATTAACCGCCTGCACGCTTCTTCTATCCACCTTCGCGGTGCGAGAGGCTGTGGCCCGCACGAGCGACGAGGTGGGCTCAGAACTGCTAGCTGGCTTCTCGGTACAAAATAATCAGCGCACGAACCCCGGCACTGCTCGAGGTGCAGGAAATGTTTCTCGCGCCCAGATTGAAGCAATCGCCAAGCTTCCGGGCATCACGAAGTACGTGGCTAACATGAGCTCGGTGGCAGACATTGAAAATGCCGAGATTTTCAAACTAGATGGCGCAGCATCTGACTATTCACAAGAGAGAGAAGAAAAGTTTGGCAACGCCGTGATGGTGAACGCGGTGAACAAGTCAGACCTTGCCACCCCCTTCCGCGCGGGAACCTTCACCCTAGCGCAAGGCCGTCACCTCACCGACAATGATCACCACAAAGTGATGGTGCACGAAGAGTTTGCAGCTAAGAACAACCTGAAGGTTGGAGATACGCTGCGCATGCGCGGCAACATTTACGACCCGGACAACCGGTTCCAATCCGACGCCGCTGTTGATGCAGAGATCGTTGGCACCTTTAGCGGCAAAAACGCTCGCCCGGCCGCGCAGCGCCTAGAGCTATACCAGAACGCTATATTTACCGACCTTGATACAGCGCGGACCTTGAACGGCACTACGCCCGAAAATGAGATCTACCAAGATGCTGGCTTCTTCGTTAACAGCGTCAAAGACGTGGACAGTGTTATGAAAGCTGCCGCAGCTCTACCCCTAGATTGGGACCACTATGAGCTAGTGAAGAACACGGACATGCTTGGAGCACTGGCGTACTCGCTTCAAAGCATCAACTCCCTCGTTAATGCCACTTTCATTGGCACCCTGATTTTCACCATCGTGGCACTCGCACTGGTCCTCGCCCTCTGGATGAATGAGCGCCGCAAAGAAACAGGAATCCTGCTGGCCGTAGGCGTAAGTAAGGCCAAGATCTTCGCGCAGTACTTGACGGAGAACATTTTCGCTTTCGTTGTAGCCGTCGTAGCATCGTTTGGCACTGCCACCTTGCTTGCGCAGAAGCTGGGCGACGGCATTGTTTCGCGCGCGTCTGCTCAAACAAGTGCGCAACTTAACGGCGGTCAGAACTTTGGTACCGACTTCTACACCTCCACGATTCAAAAGACTGTGGATCACGTGAACGTTGTAATCGAACCATCGCACCTGGTCATGGTTGGGGTTGCCGGCCTGATTCTCGTAATCGTTGCGACCCTGATTGCCTCGGCACCGATGCTTTCGAAGCGTCCAAAGCAACTGCTAACTCAGATCGGTTAAGTAATGCAGTTTTGGACTCAAGCGGGTTTGGCAGTAAGGCGCCACCCCAAGAAAAGCGTCACGCTGGCAGCCATCATTTTCGTTATTTCAGCTGTTTTCATACTGCAGGGCATAGTTAGCGCAACCGTAAACACCGTAACGAACGCGGCTACCGAGCGAATTGCTCCCGGATTCACGGTTACTTCCACTGCGGGAGATTTCCAAGAAGAGGCCGCACAGAAGCTACTAGATTATGACCGCCTGACCGGCCACAACTTTGTGCTACACACCGCGGCAGAAGCGCAGCAGCTCGGATTCGTTTCCGTAACGGGCGCCAGCGACGTGAGCAAGCTACCGACTTTTGCAGAAGAAGATGCCCAGATAGATGAGGCTTCTTTGCAGAAACTGCAGAGTACCCAAAGCATCATTTTGCCTGAACTGATTGCGCAGCAGCTGGGTATAAAGGCTGGCGACAAACTGACGCTCGGTAAGGACTCTAGCGAAGTTGAATTAGAAGTTGCGGGGGTTTACAAGCAGGATATTTCTGGCTCTAAGAACCCTGACGTGTCGGTGTATGCAAGCCTAGAAACTGCACAAAAGCTGGCGGGCAAAACGGCGGTTTCCAGCGCCACCTACCTAACCAAGGCAGAAGACGTTGACCACGCAATCAAGTTCGCGAAAGAACACGCCACGCAAGGTCTAGAGGTTGCTAGCAATACCGGAGGCGCCGCAGACCTGCTGGGATCGGTATTCGGCTTTGCAACCCTACTGTTGCGGTTGTTGCGCGTCATCTTAGTTTCAGGCGGATTGATCCTGGCTTTCGTACTCGCATTCTTTGTGCGTTCACGCATCCACGAGATCGGGATCTTGCTAACCATTGGTTTTTCGAAACTGCGGATCTTCGCCCAGGTTGCCACAGAGCTGATTATGCTGACTATTCCAGCGTTAATTGTTGCACTGATTGCCAGCGAGATCGCGGGGCATTTCCTCTCCGCACAGATTTTGCAGTCAGCTACTGACGGACAGATTAGCGCCGTCCCGTTGAGCGCGCTAAGCAGCTCGGCTATTGCAGCTTTTGGTGGAATCATCGCCATTGTGCTGGCGGCCTTGCTTATCGCGATTCTCCCGATCTTGCGGCTTCCACCTAAACGGATTTTGGCCAAAATGAGCTAACCCCTCGCCCACTACTTTTCACTTACAAAATAGGAAGATTTCCATGACCACGCTAAAACTTGAAAACGTATCTTTTAACTACTTGGCCGGACAGAAGAATGTCCTCGACAACATCAGTGTTGAGTTTGAGTCCGGGAACTTCTACGCCATTATTGGCAACTCTGGAACTGGTAAGTCAACGCTACTTAGCTTGTTGGCGGGCCTTGATGCTCCCACCCAAGGAACCATTTCGATGGATGGCGAAGACATTGCTAAGCGCGGCTACACGCACCACCGGCAGCACAACATTGCTTTGGTGTTTCAGAATTACAATCTGATTGACTATTTGACTCCGCTGGAGAATGTTCGCCTGGTGGATTCGAAGGCGAAAGTTGATTCGCTTTTGGAGCTAGGTATTTCTGAGGAAGAAGCGAACCGTAACGTGATGCAGCTTTCTGGTGGGCAGCAACAGCGAGTTGCTATTGCGCGCGCACTGGCCGCAAAATCGCCCATCATTCTTGCCGACGAACCTACCGGCAACCTCGATGGCGACACCGCTAGCGAAATGGTGGCTATCCTGCGCAATCTTGCCCACGAGCAAGGAAAGTGCGTCATCGCTGTTACGCACTCAAAGCAGCTGGCACGTGAAGCTGACGTGGTTTACCGCCTGAAGAACAAGAACCTCGTCAAGCAATAACGAGCAGAGGCTTGCCGGTTCGGCTTAGCAGCAGCCGGCAAGCCTCTGGAGATACCTAGCAAAGGGGCGCGCACCGTCTGGTGCGCGCCCCAACCGCATAAAGGCCCGCCTTAAACGAGGATGCTTAGCGCGTTAGCAAACTCAGCTTCGCTAACCTTCATGAGCGAGACAAACGACTCATAATCCTTAGCTCCCTGCGGAATACGTAGCCCATGTTTTATGACGAAAGTATCGTCACGGGGCTTCTCGTTATTCTCATATATGGAGCCTTTATTAAGCCACAGCTTATGAGCACGTGTTTCACCGCCTTCGGGATACAAGAAGTACCCCACGCGTGCATCAAACCTATACATGTATGCCAAAATCTGTAAGTAGTCTCGATTGCGAATATTCTCAATCGGCTTATATTTCGCATCTGCGATTATCCGGTTATCGTGATCCCTACTCACAAAATCGGGGTAGACCCATCCGGAGCTATTCGAAAACAAATGATGCCGCCCCTCTGAGCTTTTGTTTCTTGGGTGGAAGTAATCTGCACTAATGAGCGAGTTCACGTACTCTTCCCACAGCCAAGCGCCGTCGAAAAGCACGCCGTAGATTTCTCTCTTGCCTGAACCAACAAAATGTTTGCGCTGCTGCAGAATCAACAGACACAGTTTTTGCAAGCTTGCGTATTCGCGAAAATAAGCGTGGCGTATCAACCGTTTCGTGTTCTGGTTTATAACTCTTCTGCGTTCATATGCTCGATACGGCCCAGTCACTTCTCGCACTAGTCGCACGTCATCTTTTACCTGCGCCAAAAGAAATTTGCCGTTCGGCTTTAAGCTGATGACCTCAATGGTATGCCGGACTAGCTGCATCATCGCATTGTCAAAAGAAAATTGGCGTTCGTTAAACTCAACCTTGCCGGTGAATGGAGTGTTTTCTTTAATGTGGCGAGCGATGTCAATGGTTCCTCTGATCGTCGCTTCATTACGCTGGTAAGTAACGTACTGCTTGTACAGGCCCTTACGCATCGCTTGCTTCAAAAAGCGTGGAAAGAGGAATATAAGATACTCGAATACCTGGCCGTCGTGGTCAAGATCGGTATTCAGGTCAACTATATTGGGTAACCCGAATACGCGGGCCAACAAGTAACGGAAGAAATGGTCTTCTGTGTGGTTACTAAAACGAGATTTGATTGTTAACCGCTCATCTCCAAAACCGATAAAGCCCATCAGGTTGCTAGTTCTGTACTCCCCGCGTGAGTGAGAAATGACGACATTCTCCGCATCCAAATCTTCAGATTCTTTGAGGGCGTCCTGAACTATGAATACGCCTTCGGATTCAAGATCGCGGAAAGGTTTATTTGCCAGTTTTCCAAGTAAACGAGGAGTCTGCGCGACCTGCTCGGGCAATAACAACGAGTTGTCATTAATTTTCAGGTTTTTCATTCAACGCGCTTTCAGAAGTATCAGGGTAGCCGTATGCCTTCGCAAACTTCGCCATGATTTCTGCTTCACCATAGAGCCCTTGGACGTATTCACGCAGGAGCGGCTCGAGGTAGTCGGTCCAGAGTTGATCGAAACTTATGTCATCCAACTTCAAGAAGTACGCGGGCCCTATTTCATAGTTCTCATTCAGGTCTTCCACGCCGGTTATAACCCGGTTAAGCGCAGTCATCCGTTGCTGAGCCTGCACGCGAACTTCGGGATCATTTATATTGTCTAAAATCGCAATCTGATCCTGGGCACGAAGTTCAATGAAACGGAAGCGCCTACGCATAGCAAAATCGAAAGAATCAACTGAACGATCTATATCGTTCATCGTTCCAATAATGTAAACATTTCGTGGAATGTAAAACTTCTTCGTCTGATCCAAATGGAGGTTGAAATATTGGGTTGCTACCCCGCCGCGTTCACCTCTATACCCTGGATCGACAGCGAAGAATAGCTCACCGAAAATCTTGGAAATCTCTCCGCGGTTGATCTCATCAATAATGAACACGTACTTCTTTGCTTGAATCGGCTCGACTTGGCGAGCAGACGGAGTCTTCATGAACTTTTTGATCTTGTTACAAAGAACAAAAATGTATGAGTGTTCATGCTTGTGATTCACGGTATTAAGGATTCTCTTCAGATCCTTGACTTTTCTAAGTTGCCCCTCGTCTGCAAGAACGGTTTCTATATCAGCCAGGTTTAGAACGATCCGACTCGTAACCTGATTTCCGGGGATAGACACATGCACGCGTGTGTCATCCACGTTTGTTACAAAAAACTCGTTTCCATTTGTTGTCTTAAAAGGAGTCACACCCAGATCGATTGATTCAAAGAAGTCTCCCATTGCCTCTTTAACGGAGCTTTCCCGACGGATCCGGTCACCCGACTTCTGCCTATCCTCATAGTTTTTACGGGCCTCGTCCACGAACTTCTTGAAAATCCCATCCTGAAGTTCGAATCCCATCGTGCCATCATCATTGATGCGAGGGCGAAGCCCTTCTACGAAATCCGAGTAGTCGTAGCTTGGGTGGAACTGAACAAACCCAACTTGTCGTTTTTCGTCGTCCTCAAGCTCAGTGAAATCTTGAGTTCTTCCCTCAGAAATAATGTCAGCCGCTATCTGCCTGGCCAAATATGTCTTGCCTGTTCCGGGAGCGCCCCTGAAAATGATGTTCTTGGAATCGATGAGGGTCTGGGAATACTTATTCCGAAGAACGGCGCCCTCAGCAGTAGCGTCTTCCTCTTCCTCATTGGCCAACTCCACATCCCCAGCGTCAAAGCTACCTTTTTCCCGGTAAACAAGTTTAAATTTGTCACCTGGGTTGCCGAATCGCTTCAGACATTCCTGTACCAAGTGAAGGGTTGAGAAGATGTTCCAACAATGGATGACGAAGCTACCCTGATCGCTGCGATTATAAATTAGGGTGGCGAAAGTATTTTGCCCGCTATAGCGCTGATACTCCTTTTTGCTGTAGAAAATACCTCTGTACTCGGTAGCGTCTGGAGATTCCTTGCCAATAGGAAACTGAAGCCGTTCGTCCAAACTGAGCTGTTTGATCTGCTGCTCGTATAGCTGGAAAGCCAAATAAGGTAGCGTCATATTGGAAATGTGGCGTTCCCGAGGCTCCCTAGCTCTCTCTATCTTTTCGCCCTGCGCATTTTCAAACCAGACGCGCAAAGGCTTGTACTGGTCCCCCATTTTGAGATCATCCATTGTGAAACGAGGATCAGTTGAAACTATGTTTTCAGCGGTAATCGTCAACGTGAACTGCTCGAGCGCCTGCGTAGTTGATTCGGCTTCCAGCTCTAACAAGCTATCTGATACCGCCATCGGTATTCCCTTCTGTGCATTCAAACCTGTTCAAACTAACGACCTCGCGGTGTGCGCGGAGCATTAGGACCCGTTTACTATCTTAGAGATCTAACACAGGTAGCACACTGCTTCGTCTTGTCCTCTCATTCCAAAGTCATGTAAGCGCTCTGCATGTTGCATTTCTTATTACCGAAGCGGGCTTCGGGTACATCATCTAGCCGCGCGTCTTCATGTAGCTAAAACCGGATCACGACTACTGCTTTGCCCTCTATTTTGTGGGATGACACACGGCTGGCTTGCTGGAGCGCCAATTTAGAAACAGATCCAGAAGACATTCAGAAGTTTCTAAATTTTTTGCCAGAAACGGCGGTTATTTATAGAAAGTCAATTTTCGACACGTCGGTTTTAGGGAGCATTTTTACCCAAAGAACGGTTCTCTAAAGTAACAGTAAAGGAGAAAACTGAGTGTCTAAACCTTCACGAATCGTGGGGCTTGATGTAGCGCGATCACTCGCGATCATCGGAATGATAGTTATCCACATGGCCTCCCTACTTTGGAGTACCAAAGTAATGCTCTCTGGCCTACCTGCATCATTATTTGCCATCATCGCCGGCGCTACCATGATGATTATCGGTAGAAACTACACCAGTACCACTTTCTTACGGTTAATTGCCCGAGGTGCCTTAATCATTCTCATTGGCCTGGCACTACTTCCCGTTGGTGGCGAGATTCAAGTGGTCCTCATCGTAATGGGCGTAGTAATGATGCTGGTTTCCTGGATTCCCGCATTGGGAACATGGTGGAGGCTCGTTCTATTTATCGCCGCCACAACTGCCGCGACAATTGTTTATGCCCCTATCGAACTGCCACAGATTTATCCGCTACTTGCATGGATCGCATATTTCATTGGTGGCATGCTTCTTTTCGACGTGTACCTGCGTGGCCACCTACAACGCGACCGTGCTGCGAACACCACCACTAACACTCGACTGACCTGGATCGTAACCGCTATCAGCGTTGTCATCGCCGGCATTGGAATGTACTTCCGATTCGACCCAAACATTCCCAGCTGGCTCAGCTTTACCGGTCACACTGGTGTTGCCGGGGAGATTATCCTCTCCGTTGCCGTTGCAGCCGTAGTGATCCACCTGTGCCTGATTGTAGGAGACCACTCACGAATCGTGGTTTACCCCTTCGCAGCCATGGGAACAATGTCGCTAACCATTTACATTCTGCACATTCTCACCGCTTTCTACTGGCAGCAAAACATCGCGTTGCATTCCACTTTGTCAGCAACCGGTTTCATCGTATTGTTCCTCGTCGTGGCCAGCCTTTGGAAGAAGTTCGTGGGACAAGGTCCTGCTGAGAAACTCGTTGCCACCACAAT
This sequence comes from Actinomyces sp. S4-C9, assembly GCF_000758775.1. Taxonomy (NCBI): domain Bacteria; kingdom Bacillati; phylum Actinomycetota; class Actinomycetes; order Actinomycetales; family Actinomycetaceae; genus Actinomyces; species Actinomyces sp. S4-C9. Next base: position 157,611 of record NZ_JRMU01000001.1, read on the forward strand.
CAAGGCCATTGTTCCTTCCAAGAAAGAGAATTAAACGTGAAAAAATCATCTTTTTCGATCGCGGCCATTGTCAGCGCCACCCTAATAATGACTGCCACTCCGGCCTTCGCACTCGAATATGGCGATCCGGCACCAGAAAATGTGGAAAGCAGTTCCGTTGCCGCGCTCAAGATGGGCAAAATCGGCAACTTCGGTGACTGCACCGGAACGCTCGTTGCAGACCAGTGGGTGCTAACGGCACGCCACTGCCTGGAATCTGTCAATAATGAAGGAACCCAGGCACGCATCGCCGGGAAAGTCTACAACGCCGACTCTTGGGCTCTTTCCCCTACGTCTGACGCGGGGTTGCTTCACCTAACGGAAAAGGTCACTAACGCTACCCCAGCGAAAATCTCCCACGACATCCCCACCCCTGGGCAGACGGGAACTCTTTACGGTTGGAGTAGCAGCTCGTCCATGGCGCGAGCGGGACAACTGCCAATGGCCAAAATGGTTGTTAAAGAACTGCTAGGCGGCGCACCGTCTGGTTCTGGCGCGCCATCCGGTTCCGAGGCGCCTACCGGTTCTGAAGGGCGATCCACTTCCGAGGCGCCTACCGGTGCTGATGCGTCTACCGAAACTGTCCCGCCACAAGCTATGCAGCCGGGAGCCAAAATGCCTGAATCCGGCCAAACCGAGTCTAATCCTGAGGGGATGGAGAACGCCCCGGCCGACAGCTCTATACAGCCTATGATCGAAACCTCCATCTTGGATGTGTACTCAGTTTCTGGAGCTGGTATGCAGGGCGGCGACTCTGGCGGCCCGTTCTTTGTTGACGGCAAGCTTGCAGGGCTCGCTACCGCAGGAACTGCTCATGGCGACCCGGACTTGCCGTCCCCCAGTGCCGCAATCACCACCATTGCAGGCACCGCTGAATGGATCGACAACGTTATCTCTGGCCGCAATACACAAAGCGTTCTGACTGCAGAGAACACTCCTGCACCACCCAAAACGCTTCAGACCAGCGGTGATAACATTTGGGGCTACCTTGCAATCGCATTCGTAGGCCTTGCCGTTGCCGCAGCCGGATCACGTATCCGCAATGCGTGCCAGTAACAACACCTACGCAATCGCCTGCAAATAGCGACCTATTAGCCGCCTCCCAGAAAATGCTGGGAGGCGGCTAATACTACGAGCGGTTTCACAGTAACCTGGCGCGCACCCCACCTCTGCTGAGGCTTATTACCGATCAGTATTTCTGAACCTGCCGGGGCCGTAGAAAGCCATTTGCCGGTCACCCCACCACGCAAGGAACTCCTCTGCAGTTTCACCATTGTGCTCGCAATCGAAAGCGGAATCGAATGATGCGATGATTCCCTCACTCGCCTCGGCAAGCGTCGCAGCGACCAGCCCATAACCTGTCGAAGCTACAGCGGGGCCACCAAAGTTCCTGTATTCAAACCAGTAATGGTCTTGATCCAGCACCTTTGCAAGCCGATCAGGAGGAAGCAGGCCCTCAAATTCTTCCACTATTTGCCACAAGCCAAGATGTTCTGGCTTCGACTCGAATGGGTAAACCAAGTCCTCCTCACAAATTCGGTCATCATCCTCCACAGGTAAGCAACTGGGCCACGAGCTGGAACCCCACTGCCCGTTAATCCAGTAGGCAAACCCCAAATGCATCCGTGGCTCCCACACCACGTCTTTATCGACATAGCGAATTTCTGCATCATCACCTGGATAAAAAGCCTTCACCTCGATCGTTGCCCCAACGCTGTACCTGTCGAGCAGGCTCTGGAACAGTTCTTGAGTACGGGCGCGCGTTTGCTCAACTAAAGGCATGAATCCATCGGTTGGATAGACCTCGATCGTCGTTGACATTCCACCATCTTACGTACCGTAACAACAGTTTCATCACTATGAAGCCACCAGCGGAGCGATTCCCCACTGACTTAAAGATCAGTTCGAAACGCTGAGAGACAGTTTTGCTTCTTACGTTCGTGCACTTCTTGTACTCGATCCGCGTGACCAGTACAGAAATGGGTGCATACCAACAAGCTTGTCCCGTTTATGACGTTCCGAACTAAGATCAGGAATGCTCAATCGCCTGGTCGGATAACATTGTGTAGGAGATTCTGATTGCGGGGACTTTAATCTGCTTGAGATTATCGCTCACCGACGAAACAGCTCGTCATGTGATCCTGTTCGTTGAAAATAGGCAAACCCGCCGTCAGTTTTCCAGATAACTAGCCAGTCACCCGCATTTGCAACGTGGCACTCATTGCTGCCATCCCACTCGCCAGAGAGCCTGTGCATCCGGTGCCTGCGTTTTAGGATTTCAATAGATTCCTGCGTATTGTCCAAAACCAGATCAACCACAGATTCCAGTTCTGCAAGGTCCCATTGCCGCTTGATGACCTTCTTTTTCAGATCTCTGCTGAATGCCGAGGTGAACTTCGCCTGTAGACGCCTGCTCATGCCAAGGCTGCTTCGATAAGATCGCGGCCAGTCATATAGCTTTCGCTACTGCCCGAGGCAATCATTTCCCGAGTCTCGCGGATAGCTCGGAGACTTTCCTCGTTTGGACGCTTGTAATCGAGAGACAAAGGAATCGAGTTGGTATTCACCATTTCCGTGAAAAACGCTCGCACGACGGAAGACAGGTCAAGCCCGTAGGATTCCACGACACTTGCCGCCCCGTCCTTCAACTCACTATCAAGACGGATAGTCAGATTACTTGACGCCATTTTCCCTCCATTCACAGTTTGCACTCACAGCTTACAACGCTTGTTAGTGCCCAACAAGGTGATGTGTGCCCATTCAACTGCCGGTAAACGCGCATTTTCGCGTCCCTGTGGCTATATCCGTCAGCGAAAGGGTAAAACTCAACACCCCAGGTAAGTCCCAAAGCAAAACAATTCCGGCCCAGCTTAGGCACCCACCGCGTGACTGTTTCTTTCTACCCATAAGGACATTATAAAAATGGGGGGCGCTGAGCAGAAAACAATACTCGGAGCATCGTTCAGCCTCGCCTCGCATCAACGACCTCTGGACATTCCTATACCGCCTGGCCCTCTACTCCGTTATCTACGGAACCCTGCTAACCTTGCGAGGCCCCTTTCCGAAACGATCGCCAGAGAAGAAAATGAGCGCAGATACCGTTCCAAATGCCTAACAAGCCGCGTCAACGCATGTCGATTCGTCTACCTTTCCAGTGATCCGTGAGCCACCGGTCGTGGCTAGTAATGATCAATGTGCCCGTCCAGCTTAATAGTGCCCTCTCAAGGGCTTCCATTGAGGCTAAATCAAGATAATTCGTTGGCTCATCGATAACGAGTATGGTTGGAGCAGATGCAAGGGCAGTCGCAATTTGCGCGCGACGTTGATTGCCGGCCGATAATTCTGGAACGGGTATGGACCACATTGCCGGATGCAAGATTCCTTTACCAACTTCTCCGACTCCATCGCGCCAAACATCGGTGTTGAAGCCTGTGTCATTTTCTTTAGGCAAATGCTGAGGCACAAGACTGATCGATTCGTCGCGTGCAATAATTCCACTCGCTACGGTCCCAGCAGGTGGTTGCCCACTATAGATCCAGTTCAAGAGTGTAGATTTTCCGGAGCCATTCGCACCTGCGACCAGCAAATGTTCACCGTACGAAATATCAAAGCTAATGGCGTTCAGGCGATGCATAACGAATGCTTGCCTGCACGATACTGCTATTCCTGTGCGCGTGGCTGGAGCCTCAAATTCGAATGACAAGTTGTAGTTACGTGGTTTGCGCACCTCTTGACTTATTAGGGACTCTAATCGCTTGTCATCGTTTCGCATTCGGCGTTCAGCCGTTGTGGCAGCGCGATCTGCAAAATACTTCTTCGCCTTCCCTTCAGCTGTTGCTAAACGGACTCCGCCTCGGGAGATTCTGCTGGATTTCTGCCTATGTTTTCTCAACCTGTATTTTTCGCCTTGTTGTAAATCATGCTGCTCATCATGTTTTTTCTGGGCTCTGATTTTTTCTTTCAGGTAGTTGGAATAGTTTCCCACACACCGATAAAGACTCGACGTTTCACACGTTCCATCAACCCTCGCAACCTCGTTCCATACAGTCGTGTCCATGTCGTAGATGACTGTTGCTGTATCTTCAATGAAGGCACGATCGTGGCTTGCCATCAAAACCGGACCTTTCCAGTCATTCACCGTCTCGGTGAGAAACCTAATCGCTTCTACATCAAGGTGATTGGTAGGCTCATCCAAAATCAACACTTCAGGTTTCAAGATGAGAGTGGCCGCCAGCTGCAGGCAAACTCGCTGGCCTGGAGATAGCGTCCCAACATGGCGATTAAGCCCAGAATCTGTGAAAGCGCTCAAGCCTAGCTCGGCCAACACCTGCGCAACCCGCGCGTTCAGCGTCCAAATGTCGAAGCTTGTCATCTGGGCTAGTAGCTGATCATATTCTAGCCCCATTTCAACGAGATTCGCGTCGGCCTCCAGCCGATCAGCTACGTAATAAAAGTGGGTAGCAATGCTTCGAAGTGGATGCAACGCCGCGTCGAGATATTCACCGATACTCCCATCAAACTGTTCAGCCTCAGGCACTTGGAACAACTCTGTTGCGAGTCCACTAACTCTTGCCGTACCCATTTCGGGAGCCAGATCGCCAGATGCGATCCGAAGCAACGTGGTTTTCCCGCACCCATTGGGGCCGATCAGACAAGCTCGCTCACCTTCACCAATATGCAGATCAATACGGTCCAATACTGGCTTAGATGAATAAGAAAAAGAAACATTATCGAGGTTGATTGCAGGCATGACGATCTCCAGGACGCAACGATTGTTAGGGCGGCGTCTCAGCCAGGCTGAGTAGAGATCACAAAACCATCGGACATTGCTCCTCGAGAAAGCAATAAGTATGAATTCCAAAATTCAATATAGTCGAACTCCAAGCTACTATCTACCAATTGGAGTCCCCCCCCCAACTCTCTAGCAATGGCTTTACTCAATAAACATCAAGAACTCGCGCTCCGCGCTTTGCAAGCCTTGCCCCCCAATCGTGCCTATTTTCTACTCGCGTCCAAGATAGTGGGCACATGAGCAACACCAGCAGACCACTAAACGGCCTACTAATCGGCACCGCATCCGCAGCCACCCAAATCGAAGGAGGCGACACCAACAACAACTGGTACGAGTGGGCACAAGGCCCCAACATTGCGGACGGTTCAACGCCGTTTCGCGCAAACGACCATTGGAACCGCTGGCGCGAAGACAACGAACTCATGAGCGAACTCGGGTTCCCAATCGCCCGCATTGGCCTCGAATGGTCACGCATCGAACCCGAACCAGGCCACTTCGACCATGCGGTAATTGACCGCTACCGCGAAGAACTTGCAGACCTAAAAGAACGCGGAATAAAGCCCCTCGTGACGCTCCATCACTTCTCCAACCCGCTGTGGCTAGAGCGAAGCGGACAGTGGACAAACCCGCTCAGCGTCAAAGCATTCCTGCGCTACGTCCGCTACGTTGTGCGAGCACTATCCGACCTCGTAGACGAGTGGGTAACAATCAACGAACCTAACGTTTACGCCACGCAGGCTCACCTATTCCGCGAAGACCCGCCTGGAAACGTCAGCTTGCGTGACACCCTGAAAGTCATGCGGCACATGGCCATCGCGCACCTATACGCCTACGAGCTCATCCACTCCATCACGCCAGACGCGACAGTCACTATTGCTCACCACCTGCGTAGCTTCGCTCCCCTAAACCCAAACAATTCGTGGCACAAGTTCCTCACCAGCGCAGACTCCTACCTGTTCCAAGATCAACTAACCGAAGCATTTGGCAAAGGTAAGTTTGGGCCAGTAATGGGATGCTCACCCGTACCCGAAGGACGCTACGTCGACGTCATCGGCCTCAACTACTACTCGCGCACAGCCGTTGACGGGCTCAAAGACGGCACATTCCCGGATGTTCCGCTAAACGACCTCGGCTGGGAAATCTACCCGCAAGGCCTTGTTGAATGCTCCAAAGACCTAAATGAGAGGCTCGGCGTTCCCGTCTGGATCACAGAAAACGGATGCGCAGATAACGGCGATGCGAACCACCTCGAAAGCTTCCGGCCAAAATTCCTTGCCGACCACCTGAGCGCAATCCTTGACTCCTCAGTACCGATCGAACGCTACTACCACTGGTGTTTTGTTGATAACTGGGAATGGTCCGATGGGGAAATCCCCCGCTTTGGAATTGTCTACAACGATTACGAAACCCAGCGACGCATCGTGAAACCATCTGGCCGCATGCTCAGCGAAATCGTTAAAAGCGGCGAGCTGAGTAGCGACATAATAGCGCGCTACACCGCGGGTCAAACCTATCGCACTCCAAGCACCATCAACCGCGCTGGAACCAAGCACACGAGCGACCCGCAGGAGAAACCGTGAGTGAGCGACGCCCACTGGTAACCCGAGGATGGATAGCCTCCTTTGGCATCATGTACCTGGGCATCAACATCGCGTGGGCCGCGCCCTCCCAGCTACTGATTGCCAACCAAATCCTCGCCTGGCACCCCGCTGACAAAGAGGCACGCCTGGCATTTATCATGGCGCTCGGAGGCTTCCTCGGCCTCATCGCCGGCCCCCTCGTTGGCATCTTCTCTGACAAAACCCGTAGCCGGCTAGGCAGGCGCGCCCCCTGGATCATCATCGGCTCCATCGGTTCGGCAAGCACTCTGCTTGCAATGGCATTTGCGCCTGGCTACGTGTGGCTTGTGGTTGGCTGGTGCATATTCCAAATGCTTGTTGCCGCGCCCGTGACTGCCTCGCAAGCAATCCCACCAGACCGGGTGAACCATTCCCAATACGGGATAGTTTCCGGCGTCATGGGAATCAGCTGGACGATGGCGCTAGTGGTGGGCACACTACTGGGCGAAAGTCTATCTATCAAGGCCGCCTACATCGCCAGCGCTGCCCTCATGATCCTGCTGTGCCTGCCCTACCTGGTCAAACACAATCAGACATCATTAAACACCCACCCAACCGAAGGCGCGTTTGCTGGCGCAATCATGGAAGCCGAGGCTGCGGGCGGACTCACCAGCAAAGAAGCCACCGGCATTGCCGCATACCGCGACTTCACGTGGGTGTTCATCTCTCGCCTTGCCGCCACTTTGGGCAACACGGTTGCGCTTTTTTACCTGCTTTACTTCCTGCGCGACCAAATCAAACTCGAAGACCCCGACCTGGGTGTACTGCAGCTAACCGTCATTTACGCTGTTGTCGTTGTTTTTGCCTCAATTATCTCGGGTAAAGCATCGGATAAGGTAGGGCGGCGCAAACCGTTTGTACTGTTTAGCTGTCTTGGCATCGCAGCGGCATGCCTGCTAATGGCGTGGACAACCAACTACACAATCGTGATCATTGCAGCTATCATTCTGGGCGCCAGCTGGGGCATCTTCACAGCCATTGACCAGGCGCTAATCAACCAAGTTCTCCCCTCCGCTTCAAGCCGTGGGCGTGACATTGGCATCATGGCCATCGCGGTTGCCACCCCCAACCTGGCCTCGCCAATGCTCGCCGCTTTCGCCCTGCTAGTACTGGGCGGCTACCCCGGCCTTTACGTAATGTCAGCATCGCTTGCAGTAATCGGTGGAATATCCGTAATGATGGTGCGAGGAAGCCGGTAAGCGAAACCGAATCAATCCGGACTCGGGTCCGTGAAATACGGCGTTAAGTGCCTGTCCTGCGTTAGGCCGTGTACTGGAGGGCTATGCGATCTTCCGGATGACAATCATTCAAATAGAGGACGGCGAGGAAGAACCACTCCGCTGGCTTCATCAAAACCCACACGACATCGGCCGCCCACTGCGATCTGATCAGCTTGGCAACCGGAAAACCATACCTGTCATACAAGCGGCGAATAACCCGATGAGTTCTAGGCACGCGCTCTTCCAACACCTGCTCAAACGCATTAGCCACAAGCAACTGGCGATTCACAACCACCGGCCGGCCATGACGCAGGCCCATGCGAATCGGTTTTACCACCGCTCGGTGCCCGCCGGCCGCCACGGTGCAAAGGTAGTGCTCGTCAAAAGACACATTCTGGGGAGCAACCTGCTGCGATAGATTCCAGTCGCTGGTCTCGGTAAACGCCCTCACCACCATGCTCGGTGATTGGCCAAACAAAGCTAGAATTCCGACCACCACGGCAAGTAGCGGGAGCGCTACCACGAACCCTAGAAGCGGCCAGCGTTTCGCATCCGCCACCGTTGCATCCAGTTTGCTCAATATCGAGGAGCCATCTATGCGGCCTCGTCTATCTTCATCAGCTTCGTAGGCGCGAACTTGGATGGCAACTACTTTCACCACAATCGCAAGCACGGCCAGTAGAGGAAGAATCAGCAACGCGTCGAGGGACTTTTCAAAGGTGGTGATCTGGATAGTCCACGCCAGACCGAACGCGGCGCCCAAGTAAAGCCCCGCAATCGCGAGCACAACCACGAGGGGCGGCAACTGCTTCGCCTCATTAAACCTCAAAACGAGGAACCCGAACACGAACAGTAGCGAGATAAACAGCACGTGCGACCACGCCCGCGTGTAAATCGGCGCGTGGGTCTGGTAGTTCACCAGCTGAACGTGCCAGTCCGCAGTAGGCACAACCTCTTTGAAGAACCCCAGGTATATGAACTCATAAACCACTATGACACACAGGGTCCAAACGTCCAGACCCGCGTCGAGAACCGGCAAGTCCTTACCGCTCACGGCTTTGGCCGCGCGGATTATTTGGCTGACAGTCAGCGCCACTGGGTAGCCTGCCGCGAGCGCTATTAGGGCTCCTCCAAGCAGAATCTCAACCAGAATCTGCCCGAGAATCTGGCTCGCATCCGAAGGAGGCTGGGATGCGAGGATGGCAATCGCTCCGGCAACTCCGATCAACAGCGCCAAAACGACTCGCGAAAAAGAGGGGTGTTTGCTGGCGTAGCGGTACAGCTTCACTTGTCCTCCTCTCCTGCAAATACGATACACGCGTTTTATGGAGCCTTGAACTAACGCAGGGATTTGCGGTCACGTATTGATTCGAATACGCAACAGGGGCGCGACTTCAGATAGTTTGAAGTCGCGCCCCGCATATGCGCATTGTTAGCGAATATTGTCGATCACTGGTGTAAGTCTCCCTACAACGAGTGGAACCCTACCGGACTAGTCCTCCAGCCAGGCGATGATATTGACCTGCGCAGAGTCAACCTTCTCGATGCGTAGGGGACCCATCGTGACCAGCTTGAACTTAGGTGAATCACCCAGCGCCACCATCGACATGTCTTCAACAGCGGTGATGAGGTGGTCCGAGTAGTTGCCTAGTAGCCAGTGGTGAGCCTCAGGGCCGTGATCATTAAGCGGCGACGCTACCGAGAGCCAGTCCATGCCCACGCAACGCAAATCCGGGAACTCCTGCGACAACCACTTTGCCAGCTCCGTGTGAATAGCTAGACCTTCACGCTTGTAGATCTCAGGATCCTCCGTACGATACTTCTCGAATCCCGTACGCAGTAGCAAAAGCCCCTTGCCCTTAAGTTCTTCAGCGAAAGGCTCTACATCTTCCTTGGTGATGATCTCGCCAGGCTTGCACTTATGCGGCAGATCAACAACTAGTACCTCATCACCCATGTAGACGAAATACTCCATGGGAAGATCTTCAAAGTTTGTACCAGTGGTATTGAAATGATGCGGGCCATCCATGTGCGTGCCGAAGTGGTTTGGCAACTCCATGATGTAGGCGTTGAAGGGATATCCATCAACGCCAGCTTGGCGATCCTGCCTGAGCTTCAGCACCGGCTCTCCGGGGAAAGCAACATCATTTTCACTCATTTTGTGTGACAAGTGTACGAACACCTTTGTTCTCCTTCACTGTTAACTCGTCAAGGTTATTTAAAACGAATATCTCTTGTTCTCAGAGCTCTGACCTCTTGTGTCTAAGCATACGTGACCTACGCGAACATGTAAACGGATTAAATAAAATTGGAATGATCGGTGATGCGCGGGACTACTGCAGTAGTCGACCTTATAAATCGTGCATCTGGGCGCGTCTTGCAATACTGGCTTCATGTGGATTTCTAACGCGCGCTATCAGGTTGCGGAGAAGATCAAGCAAAAGGTGGCGGGGCCGGATAGACAGGCTCGCGCTGATCTGATTTGGCGCACTCCCGGTGAACGCTGGTTCACCAACGACGATCCTATAACCCGCGTGAATGGCGCTCCCACGATGTACATGGCTGGCATCCGCGCCCTCTTGTTGCAAAGCCTACATCCGCTTGCAATGGCTGGCGTTGCCGGGCATTCGGGTTACCAGGATGACCCTTGGGGTCGATTACAGCGGACCGCAGAATATGTTGCTACCACAACGTTTGCGCGGATTGAGGACGCCGAAAAACTGATTGCTCACGTGCGCCGTATCCACACGTTAGTGAAGGGAGAACTTCCTGACGGCAGGGCATATGCGGCATCGGATCCGCACCTACTAACCTGAGTGCACTGCGTTGAGGTTGAGTCATTCATGATTGCCTACCAGCGGTTCAGCCCAACTCCCCTAACGCCTGAAGAGTGCGACATGTATGTGGCACAGTCAGCGATTTCTGCGCAGCTGCTTGGCGTAGTTGATCCGCCTTTCACTGTGGCTCAGCTTTACGAGAGGCTTGCGTCTTACGGCCCCGAGTTGGAGTTCTCCGCCGCTACCGCTGACGTTATTGACCTGCTGATCAATAACCCTCCTTTGGAGCCGCCGATGAGGTGGGGCTACGACATGCTGAAGGTTGGCGCTATTTCGCTACTGCCAGATTCAGCGCGAACACTGCTGGGCCTCGAGGACTCAAACGAGCCTTCGCGAGTTAGCCTGCAAGACTTTTTGTGGAGGCGACCCGTTGCACGTGTTGCTACTACCGCTTTGCGCTGGACGGTTGGCCAAACGAAACTATCGGCCGAGGTTGAAGCTGCCGCCGAGCACTAGCCGAGGCGCTTAGCAGTTCCCCCGGCAAGGACGATAACTGCGTCTGGAAGATGCAAACCTTACCCTTGTTGCGTTGGGTCTACCGGAGGTTGCCCCTGCACCGGGCCGGTTGGGTACTGCCCCTGTGCTGGTCCTGCAGGAGGCTGCGCTCCAGAGCCGGCCTGCGGATTACGCAACTGCATAAGTGTGAACACCGCACCCACGATCATCGCAATGCCCGCAAGCGTCAAGAAGATAAGACCGATTCCAATCGAGGCGCCAGTGTCGCTAAGACCGGAAATGCTGCCAATACCATCGATCACGCCAAAGAGGCCGCCAATCAAACCAACCACGCCAGCGGCAATGCGAACTCCGCGGCTTGAAAACATGATCGCGGCGACTCCCAGAGAAATCACCGCGAGCATGAGGATCAGCAAGAATACGCCCTCATTACCCACAAGCTCGCTGAAGTAGTTGATCGAGAAACCAAAAATGTGAGCGATTGGCAGGAACAGCGAGATCAGGCCAAGCACGCCCGCACCCGTCAGGATTATCGGACCGTAAGCGAAAATCTGGCCCTCACTTGATTTGCCCTGCGTTTCGCGCACCGAGTTCTTCGCCACCTCGAACGCTTCGTTGGCCGCGGGGGCCACCTTGTGGTCGTAGAAGCCTTTCATTCCTGAGGCGAACTGTTTCGCACCATCCTTAATCTGCTGCATGGATGCGTCAGCCTGGTTCGGGGCCGTGTTGGCCGCCTGCGGACCGGATTGCGCGGCCTCACCCTGAGGGCTACTAGGTACCGACTCGTTTTCTGGCTTCACTTCCGGCGCGGGAACGCTCTCGCGCGGCGTTTGCGATTCTTCAGGCGTAGGTTCGGGCAGATTCTGGTCGGTCATGACTTCCTCCTGGATAGACCTCACATGTGTCGTTCGCAGATTATCACCTTCGCGGCGCGCGAACGACGCCAGCCCAACTTCTAACGGCTACCACACACTACCGGTGTGACGGGTACGAGGCTGCGCTCTCACATTTGGCGGAGCAGATAAATCTGTGTCCGTGGAGTTCATTAGAATGATTCAAAAGCATTTTGCGGTGTTTAGTACGTCGCGACGCAGAATTCGGCTCTGCGAAGAGAATCGATTGTGCCGGCTACCCGGGTGGTTGTTCAGGTTCGACGAGAAGGAAATTTATGGCCGCTAAGAAGAATAGGAAGAGTCTGGAGCATACCCTCTGGGATGCGGTCGATAAGTCGCGCGACAATCAGGAACCATCTGGCTCACCCGAAAACTCATGGCGCAACTCTTCGACGTAGACGTCAGAACTGTAAACGAGCACCTAAACAACAACTTCAACTCCGGAGAGCTAGATGAAACCGCAACTATCCGGAATTTCCGGATAGTTCAAACCGAGGGCACGCGACAAGTATCCAGACTGGTGCAACACTACAACCTCGACGCCATCATCTCCGTCGGATACCGCGTGAACTCAATACGAGCCACGCAATTCCGACAATGGGCAACCAATATCCTTAGAGACTTCACACTCCGCGGCTACGTCCTCGACCGCGAAACATAAAGTGGAACGGGCACCGCAAAACCTAAAACAAGAACAAAAATCGAGGGGCAGGAGTTCTCCACCTCCTACCCCTCGAATAAACCGGTAGTTTTTACGCTCCTTCGGAGCGAGAATCTCGACTTTGCGGCCGAGTTCTCACTGGCTTCCAACCGCGCGCTCTAGGCGTTGATCGGATGGACTCCTCACGCGAACGGTACACCACGTACGGCCGCGTCGGATACATCACCGGTGCCGAAACAACATGCACCAGCCTCGTAAACGGCCAAATCGCGAACAGCAAGAACCCCGCAATAATATGCAACTTAAACGGAGTTGGAACCAAAGCAATCAGCTCCGGCTGCGGCTGAAACGCCAAAACCGAACGCAACCACGGGCTAATCGTCTCCCGATAGTCATAACCACCTGGCGCGCCCAGAATCTGGTTCTGCAACGTCGCCCAAAAACCCAAACCAATCGGCAAACACAACAGCACATACATGAAAATGTCGTTCCTCGTCGTCGCAAACCGGACCGACTTCGTAACAATACGCCGATACAACAGGCCCATCAGACCCACAATCGTCATCACGCCCGCAGCCGTGCCACCAATAGTCGCTACCAAGTGGTAAGCGTGGCCAGAAATCCCAAAAGCTTCAGTCCACGACTTCGGAATCAATAACCCCATCACGTGACCGAGCCCCACAAACAGGATGCCGAAATGAAACATCGGTGACGCCCACCTAAGCAAAGCAGACTCGTGCAACTGCGAAGACCGCGACGTCCACCCAAACTTGTCATACCGATAACGCCACACCAAGCCCACGATCAGCATAGCCAGCGCTAAGTACGGGAACCCCGTCCAGAAGAAAGTCTCAAACGCACTCATCTGCGTGCCCCTTCACTCGAAATCGGGAATGGAAGTGACTGCACGCCAACCAGCTCCGAAGGCGGGCCTTGCAGCACAAGTTTACGGAAAGCCTCCTGTGCTTTCTTATCCAAAGGAGGCAGAGTCAGAACCAGCCCCTCAACCACCGCTTGCCACGGGCTATTTAGCGAGCCGAGGGCAGTGCGCAGCACTTCGAGACCGTCACGATGGATAGCAAGCAGATGCGCCGCAAGCTCATCACCCGTGCGGGCACTGAGCTCGAGCACAGCCGGCAAGTAATCTGGGAGCTCACCCCCAGTTACTTTCCACCCCATTGCCTCAAACGCCTGCTTGAAAGCTAAAATCGCCGACCCCCTCATGCGCGTATCGCCCGCCGAATAATACGACAAGTACAGATTGCACTTACGTTTTTGGTCGAACGTGCGCACATACAGGTCCTCAATCTCGCGCAGCTCAGTGGACTGCGCCCAATCGACAAACTCCTGAAACCGATCAGCCACAACTTCATCAACGTTTTCAAGTTCGAGGCGGATAACACCCAACTGCTCGTGAAAATCCTCCGGCGGATAATCCAACAACACAGACGCAATCATGTGCGCCGTGCGCTTCTTACCTGCCTCCGCGGAATTCAATGCCTCCGCGGCCCGTTGTTCACTCATCGACGCACCTCCAACGGAACAAACGTCTTCGTTCCGCCACCCGGCTGCGCATATCCGGCGCCACCCATACCCGGCCCGCCGAACGAGTCAAGCGAACAACCCAGCTCCGCCAAGCCGCGTGGCGTTTCCGAGGACGTAGTTGGAATCACGTAACGGTCATCATATTTAGCAATCGCCAGCAGACGGTACATTTCCTCCATCTGCCCGCCCGTCATTCCAACAGCCTTCGCCCCCGTCTCGTCCGGCTCCTCATCAAGATGCAGGCCGCGCATATAAGTACGCATCGCAGCCAGACGGCGAAGCGACTTCTCCACCGGAACCGTGTCGCCAGCCGTAAACAAGCCAGCCAAATACTCCAGCGGGATACGCATCGTAGCGATCGATGTCATGAGGATCTTCGCGTCCTCCCCATCTTCACCGGCCGCAGTTACCGCATCCACTACGGGAGAAAGAGGCGGGATATACCAAACCATCGGCATAGTGCGGTACTCCGGATGCAGTGGCAACGCAACCTCGTACTCGCTAATCAGCTTCCAAACCGGAGACTGTTGCGCTGCGCGAATCCACGAATGCGGAACACCGTTCGCCTCAGCCTGCGCCAACACCTCCGGGTCAAACGGATCTAACAAAAGGCTGCGCTGCGCCTCGTACAGATCCTTCGGATCCTCCACAAAGGCAGCCTCACCCACTCTGTCCGCGTCATAGAGGAGAACACCCAGGTAGCGCAAGCGCCCCACGCAGGTTTCTGAACAAACCGTTGGCTCGCCCACCTCAAGACGCGGGTAACAAAGCGTGCATTTCTCGGCCTTACCCGTGTGGTGGTTAAAGTAAACCTTCTTGTACGGGCATGCCGAAATGCACTGGCGCCAGCCGCGGCACTGATCCTGATCCACCAGCACAATGCCATCCTCGCTGCGCTTGTACATCGCGCCCGAAGGACAAGACGAAACGCAAGTAGGGTTCAAGCAGTGCTCACAAATGCGCGGCAGGTAGAACATGAACGAATCCTCGATCTGCGTCTTCACCTGCGTTGTCATCTGCTCCAAAATCGGATCCTGATGCATGGTTTCAAGCGAGCCACCCAGGTCATCATCCCAGTTTGGACCCCAATTGGGGTTGTTCATTTTCTCACCGGTAACCTGCTTGACCGGGCGAGCCGTTGGCAAATACTTCGAATCCTTTGGAGCGCCAAGAAGCTTCTCGTACTCATATGTCCACGGCTCGTAGTAATCCTCTAACGCAGGCATACGCGGGTTAGCAAAAATCGTTGCGAGCTTATGCCAGCGACCACCGCCCTTTGGCTTCAACTTACCGGACGTCGTTCGTTCCCAACCGCCCTTATAACGCTCCTGGTCTTCCCACTGCTTCGGATAGCCCACTCCAGGCTTCGTCTCTACGTTGTTAAACCAGACGTACTCCATGCCCTCACGGTTAGTCCACGCCTGCTTACAAGTAACCGAACATGTGTGACACCCGATGCATTTATCGAGGTTCATCACCATTGCGATCTGAGCCATAACCTTCATTAGAAGTCCACCTCCGTGGTGCGGCGACGAATAAGAGTTACTTCATCGCGCTGGTTACCAGTTGGGCCAATGTAGTTAAACCCGTACGTCATCTGCGCGTGACCACCAGCCATATGAGTTGGTTTTAATAGGATCCGCGTCAGCGAGTTGTGAATACCACCGCGGATACCTGACTTTTGTGAAACCGGTGTTCCCGCAACCCGCTCTTGCGCATGATGCATATACACCGTTCCCTCGGGCATCCTGTGCGATACCACCGCACGAGCCGCCACGGCACCATTGCGGTTGTACGCCTCAATCCAGTCGTTGTCCTTAACGCCAATCTTCTGCGCATCCGCAGGCGACATCCAAATGGTTTGACCCCCTCGCCCAAGCGTCAACATGTGTAGGTTGTCGTAGTACTGCGAGTGGATCGCCCACTTGTTGTGCGGCGTCAAGTAGCGCACAGCAACCTGAGCTACCCCCTCGTCCTTGGAAAGCTCTCCCACAACCGCATCACCATAAATGCGTGCGAGGTCAAGCGGCGGACGATAAACAGGCAAAGACTCACCGATGTCAATCATCCAGTCGTGGTCAAGGTAGTAGTGCATGCGTCCGGTAAACGTGTGGAACGGCTTGCGATGCTCAATGTTGATAACGAACGCCGAGTATCGCCTACCCCCATGCTCCGAACCTGACCATTCGGGTGACGTAACCACAGAACGCGGCTGGATCGTAATCTCGCGGAAAGTGAGGCGCTTTTCCTCATCACCCAAAGCGAGCTGCGAAAGCTCCTGGCCTGTCTGCTTCTCATACTGGCGGAATCCCTGCACAGCCATACGTCCGTTAGTGGTTCCCGACATTTGCATAACAGCATCTGCGGCCTTAACCGGCGTGTCCAACAGAGGACGCCCCGCGCCAACCCCGCTCGTTGCGGTTCCGTTCATGCGTCGCAGAACATCGACTTCCTCATCAGGCTTCAACGTGATGCCTTTTATCGGCAAGCCAAGTTTTTCAACGTTCGGGCCGAGCGTGGTGAACTTTTCGTAAATCTGCGTGTAATCACGCTCCACCGGAACGAACTTAGGCAACGTCTTACCCGGAATCAGCTCGCGCTCCCCCAACGCCTCAACGATGCCGTGCGGCAACGCAAGCTCGTCAGGCGAATCATGCGCGATTGGAGCCATCACCACGTCGTTTTGTGTCTTGAGGTGCGTCTTAGCCATCTCGGATACAAGATAGGCGAGATCCTTGAACAGTTCGAAGTCCGAACGAGCCTCCCATGGCGGCTCCACCGCCTTATTGAACGAGTGTAAGAACGGATGCATGTCCGTAGACGAAATATCGTACTTCTCGTACCAAGTTGCCGCCGGTAGGACGATGTCCGAGAACAACGTTGTGGACGTATTACGGAAGTCCGCGGTGAACATCAGATCCAGCTTGCCGATGCCCGGATTATCACGCCACTTCATCAGCTTCGGACGCTTACCCTCCGCAAGCTCTGGTGCCGATACTGCGTTGTCCGCACCGATCATGTGGCGCGCAAAATACTCCGCACCCTTCGCAGACGAACCAAGCAGATTCGTTCTCCAGTTCGCAAGGATCCTCGTAAAGTTACGAGGATTATCCGGATCCGTACACGCGAAGTTCAACCGGCCAGCTTTGAGCTCTTGCACCACGTATTCGCCCGGAACCATTCCGGTCTCGTTCGCACTTCTACCAATCTCAATAGAAGACCGGTCAAACTGCGGGTAAGACGGCATCCAACCACGCTGCGATGCTTCCACGAGCGTGTCTGCGTTTGTGAGCCCCTTCCAATCCGCTAGCGGAGAACCCACCTGGCCGGCGAGTGAACCGTCGTAACGCCACTGATCCGTTAGCAGGTACCAGAATCCGGTTGAGATCATTTGGCGAGGCGGGCGCGACCAGTCAAGTCCCATCGCGTACTGCTGCCAGCCTGCGATTGGACGAACCTTTTCTTGACCCACATAGTGCGCCCAGCCGCCGCCATTAACTCCCTGCGTTGCACACATGGAGGTGAGAGCAAGGAAAGTGCGGTAGATCGTGTCAGAGTGGAAGAAGTGGTTTGTGCCCGCACCCATCACAATCATGGAGCGGCCCTTTGAGTCGATAGCGTTTTGTGCGAACTCTCGGGCAACACGGATCGCTGCGTTCATCGGCACACCCGTGTGTTCCTCTTGCCATGCGGGGGTGCCCGGCGTTGAGGCATCCTCGTAATCCGTTGGCCATTGCCCAGGCAGGCCGTCCCTCCTCACCGCATACTCTGCCAAGAGCAGATCGTAAACCGTGGTTACAAGCTCCTCGCCCACCTTGAATGCGGGCACCCCGCGGCGAACCAATCCTGCCCCGATTGCCATGGTCTCAGATTGTGTTGCGGGAAGGTCAAAACGAGGAAGCACAACCTCAACCCCCTTGGCATCACTTCTACTAAACGCAGACATTGCCGGATTCACACCGTCGAGTGCCAGGTTCCATTTTCCGTCCTCACCTCCCCAACGATCCGCAACCGTTCCACCCGGATCCTTAATCGTCCCATCCTCGTCGAGAACGAGCGGACGGTGCTCTGAGTGCGGCCTGCTCTTAATGTCGCCCGCGAGCGCATCCGGCAGGTCCACAGCCGTGAGGAATTTGCCGGGCACAAGCCCCTTCTCGGTTTGCTGAAGTTTCACGAGGAACGGGGAGTCCGTGTAGCGCTTCATGTAATCTAAGAAGAACGGCTCTTGCCGCTTAACGTGAAACTCTGAAAGGATCACGTGCCCCATTGACTGCGCGAGGGCACCATCCGTGCCCGGATTTACCCGCAACCACTCGTCGCCAAACTTCGTGTTATCCGCGTAGTCAGGAGAAACAGCTACCACTTTCTGACCGTGGTAGCGAGCCTCCGTCATGAAGTGCGCGTCGGGCGTGCGCGTGAGAGGAATGTTTGACCCCCACATGATCAGATACTGCGCGTTGAACCAGTCGCCGGCCTCGGGCACGTCCGTCTGATCTCCAAACACTTGCGGCGAGGCGGGCGGAAGGTCTGCATACCAGTCGTAGAACGAGAGCATCACACCGCCGAGCAACTCGTAAAAGCGCGACCCTGCACCATACGATATCATCGACATTGCGGGGATAACTGAGAACCCGGCCATGCGGTCCGGACCGTACTCTTTAATTGTGTACACGTGTGCTGCCGCGAGGATCTCGTTAACTTCATCCCAGCCCACGCGAACCATGCCGCCTTTGCCACGCTGCGACTTGTAAGCCTTCGCTTTCGCTTCGTCCTCAACAATCGCACCCCACGCCTCAACTGGATCTTTACCCGAAGCGCGCTGCTCGCGATACATGTCTAGCAAAACGCCTCGAATATGCGGGTAGCGAATGCGCGTTGGCGAATACTCATACCAAGAGAACGCCGCGCCACGAGGGCATCCGCGCGGCTCATACTCAGGCATATCCGGGCCGGTAGACGGGTAGTCTACTGCCTGCGACTCCCAGGTGATCACGCCGTCCTTCACGTATATTTTCCAGGAACACGAGCCCGTGCAGTTCACGCCGTGTGTCGAACGCACAATCTTGTCATAGGACCAGCGCTGGCGGTAGAACGAGTCTGCGTCGCGTCCTCCCTCTAGGAAAATCTGGCGTGCGTCACCTGAAACTTCGCCGCGGCGCAACTTTGAGCCGAGCGCGAACACGCCGGAAGCAGATTCGCGATAGCCCTGCTTAGTTGAATCAGTCATGATTTCCTCCAAATCGGGGCCGTTTAACCTGGGAACGGCGCGTTCTTGCGTGCGTAACGCATCCAACAAATCACGGAACAGAAGATGCAGTAGATGGCCGCAGCGAAGAAGAACGTGGAGGCCGCCATCATCGACAGGCATACACCTACAAGGAACGGGCCAAGCGCTGCCACTGCCGCGGTGAACCCAATCGCGCCGCCTGCCTGGCGCTTCGGCATGATCATCGGCATCTGCTTGAACGTACCCGCATTGCCGATACCTGCAAAGAAGAACATGATCAGCATCGCCCACAAGAAGCCTTTGAAATCTGCCGAAGAGGACGGGTTGATCAAGTAGAAACCAGTAACCAGCAGGGTAACGGCCATTCCAACGCCCGAAACGAATGTCCAAATGCCACCACCAAAGCGGTCACACAAAGGCCCCCACGCGACGCGAACAAGCGAGCCGATCAGCGGGCCGAGAAACGCATATGTTGCACCCTGCACTGCGAGCCCCAGGCTCGACTGGGCACCGTAGTTGTTATTGATTAGGAGGCCGAACTGAGCGGATGCACCCGAGAAAATGCCGAACGTCATCACGTAAAGGAGCGTCATGTACCACGTGTTCGAGTTCGAAAAGATGTCGAGCTGTTCGCGAACATTTGCTTTTACGGGCACGTCCTTCAACATCGCGAAAGACAAGATCGCTGCGAGTATCGCCCAGGGGACAAAGAAAATTGCGGGATTCGAAACCCAAATCGGGTTACCCGCCGAATCGGTTTGCGGCGCGATCCACGTCATTCCAAACAACGCTGACCCCATGAGGACGGGAGCGGCGAGTTGGATAATGGACATGCCCAGGTTACCGATGCCCGCTTGCAAATTGAGCGCGGTTCCCGCTAAACGCTTTGGGAAGAAGTAGCCGGTTGAAGGCATATAACCCGAGAAAGAACCGCCACCGATACCGCACATGAACGATAAAACTAATAGCCACCAAAACGGCGTAGACACGTCTTGGACGGCAAAGAACCAGCCAAACATCGGGATGGTGAACAGTAATGACGAAATACCTACCAGCTTGCGCGTACCAATCATGGGCGGCAAGAACGTGTAGATGAGGCGGATAAGACCACCCGAAAGGCCCGGCATCGCGGCGAGCCAGTACAGTTGGGCCGGCGTTAGTTGAAACCCGATCTCGTTTAGTTTTGGAGCAAGCGCCGACACGAGGAACCACACGCTAAATGCGAGGATCATCGAATAGGTGGAGATTACGAGGGTTGTCCACGCAATTTTTGAGCTCCACTGATCTGGGTTTTCAGGATTCCAATTTTTTAATACGCGCCCGGAGGCGTCGAGTTTTGCGACCTCGTCGGCCATGATTCTCCCCTAACCGGTGTGCCACCGTTGGCATTGCGTTTGCGTAATTTGAAACTAACACCGCGGGAATACTTTTAAAGGGTTTAGACAGTTTAACTGGCGAAAATGCACGAAAACCGCGAAACGACGCGGCTTTGTAAGAATCTGGCTTTGAGACAAATTAGGTCAATGTTTCCGCTAAAGCACCCAATTAGAAAAGACTCATTGCGTTAAAATGGAAAATACCGGTTTTAAATAGGAGGCGTTGTGACTGATTTGAAACTCCCCGGCATCACCGCTGCGGTTATCACCGTTGATTCGCGCGTGGTTTCCGGCGTTAAAGAACCGAAAGGCGCTCAGACTGCC
Organism: Actinomyces sp. S4-C9; assembly: GCF_000758775.1. Classification (NCBI taxonomy): domain Bacteria; kingdom Bacillati; phylum Actinomycetota; class Actinomycetes; order Actinomycetales; family Actinomycetaceae; genus Actinomyces; species Actinomyces sp. S4-C9. Next base: position 178,600 of record NZ_JRMU01000001.1, read on the forward strand.
GTTTCGATTATGGAAGATGCCGGGATCGAAGTTGTGCGCGAGGTTATTATCGACGACCTCGCCGCTCCTCTACGCGGCGAGTTTGACCGCGCTCTCGAAGCTGGTGCCCGTTTAATCATCACTATCGGCTCAACGGGGATTTCTGCGCGCAACATTGTTCCCGAAACGACGCTGGCAGTATGCGACGTTGAACTTCCCGGAATTGCAGAGCAGATTCGTCAAGAAGGCCTAAAGAACACGCCGCTTGCCGTGCTTTCACGCGCCGTGGTTGGAGTAACATCCAGAACTTCAAAAGGAGCAGTTATCGTGAACTGTCCCTCCTCTTCGGGCGGTGTGAAGGATGCGCTCGCAGTTCTGCTCCCACTACTGCGTTACATTTACGAGCAGTTAGACCAGACGGAAGCCTAAACGCACAGCCATTTCTTTCGCATCGGCCGGCGTGTCCACGTCCATACAGTACCGGTTTACGTCGGGAACAGTCGCGGGCCTAATCGCAGAGAAACCGCGCCGAATCGACGTGTCGCGCGAGGCTGGGAGGCCTCGCAACGCCCCAAGGCGGTAGCAACCATGCAGGAACTGAGGCCACGCTTCCGGGTCTGCCGAGACGGGAACGACAGCCTGAGCCTCAGAAATCTTGCTACATAGTTTTTCCCAAAGCCGGGGCGAAAGCGGCGCATCGCACGTCATCAGCGCAACTACCGCAGTATCCGGCAAATCCTTGAGGGTGGCAATGCCCGCACCGATACCGGCGAGAGGACCTCCGTGGGGCGGGTCTTCCAGTGTTAGCTCCACACCGTCTCGCACGTCCAACCGGCTCGGCGCGATCACAATGATCCGGCCTTCGAAACCGGTGCTGTCGATTTCTGCTAGTGCAATATCTATGAGGCGGGAAGGACCTATCTTATAGTCGGGCTTGGACACTTTCCCGAGGCGCTTGGCAGTGCCTCCGGCGAGGATGAGTACGGCGTGCGGGAGTCTTTTTTGCACCTGACTATCACGCGACTCCAAAGGTGGCGCACAGGCAGCCATCCAGCCTCCTCCAGCAAAGCATCAAACAAACGAGCTGCACGCAGAGTATCACCTGAAGGCAACATCACAGCCCGCCGTATTTACCTCTATTGTCCGCCCTCGCCTGAAGTCGAACCTTCCCCTCCTACGCCTCCTGCTGCAATAGGCGAACCGTGCACGTCCCGCATCCAGCAAACGGCGTCATCTCAACTTCCACGCCCTCACTAGCACTATTCGAAGACAGCAATTCTTCGATCATTCCCCCATGGATCTGGCAAATCGCCTCTGGAATAACCCCATCAGCCGGCAACAACGGGCATCGATGCAAGCTCACCACATCGCCCTTGACCGTCGGAGCAAAACCCAACTCAGCCATATGCGCAATCACTGTATCCAGCGGGGAATCAGCTTTGAAGACCTCGCCCGATTCGAGCAACAGCCGCGCCCAAGCGCGCCCCCACTCGCGCGCAAACTCCCAATTCGAATCCTCACCGTGCAACGCAATCCCAGCGTTCACAAGCGAAATAAAATGCTTCGTAATCGCATCTGTCGTAGGTACCAGAGGAATATACAGCAGTCGCGGTCTACCACTACCCGAATAACCCGGCGCCCTCTCGCTACGCACCAGCCCCTTGGCTAAAAGCACATCCAAGTGCTCACGTACCGTATTGACGTGAATCCCTAATTCTTTTGAGATCTTCGCTGCCGAAAGCCCCTCTGGCCTCGAAACCACTAAATCAAGTACGCGCGATTGCTGAGGAGTAAGCGACTTTGATGTCTCAACCAACTCACTCGCTGGCCTCGGCCCCCCAGCACTCACAAGAACCACCTCAAAACGCGAACACGGACAACCTCAGTCTAAACAACACAGCACCGTACACCAACAGGAACACCACCTCCTCAAAATATTAAACCGGCATTTTCCGTTTTAACTGTTAGACTTACTTTCGCGGTACTGACCGCGCAGTTCAACCAAAGTTTTGAAGCGGCAAACGCGCTTCATCACCAGCGAAATGGAGAAACAATGACAAACTCCCTGCCCGTCACCGAGAAAAACGCCTGCCACTGCGGATGCGGATCGCAAGATCTACCCGTCCTGGACGTACTATCCATCCCCGCCCCAATCCGCCACGCCGCGATCCTCGGCACTCTAAAATTCCTACCCAGCGGCGCATCCTTTGCTATCAAAGCCCACCACAACCCAACGCCGCTACTAGCCCAACTAAGAACGGAATTCGCTAACGAGGTAGACGCGGAATACCTCCAGGAAGGGCCAGAAAACTGGATCGTCAAACTCACCAAAGTTAGCTAGAACCTACAGTGGGAAGAACCAATGTGACCCGAGTACTAAGAGATCAAACAGCAATCATCTGGCTAGTTGCGGCCATCATCATCGCGATCGGGCGCAAATGGGTACCCGACTCGGCGTGGCTCATGGTCCACCTAGTGCTACTCGGAGCCCTCAGCCACTCCGTGATGGTTTGGTCCGAACACTTCACCAAAACTCTGCTCCGCGCTGCCAAAATTGAGCACCAGACGGGCCGCTACGGGCTATTCATACTCGGGTCACTTACCGTTTTCATCTGCATGCCCCTCAACTTTTGGGCCGGCGTGGTTGGGGGCGCCACCCTGGTTACCATTGCCGTAACCTGGCACCTCATCACCATCCTGCGCCTCTATCGGCGCGCGCTACCCTCCCGGTTCCGCGACGTCACCCACTACTACATGGCCTCCGCCATCTTCCTGCCCCTCGGCGCAGGTTTTGGTGCAATCCTCGCATTCGGCCTCGAGGACACATGGCATTCACGCCTTCTCGCCGCACACATAATCTGCAATCTATTCGGCTGGATTGGTCTCACTGTAATCGGCACACTCGTCACATTCTGGCCCACCCTCCTGCGAGCGCGCATAGACGAACGCGCCGAAAAACTAGCCGCAACAGCCCTCCCGATCCTTATCGTCGCCATCACAATCGGCACAGTCGGAGCGCTCTTTGGCACACGCCTGCTCATGCTCGCTGGCCTCCTCGCATACCTAACGGGCCTCATCTGGGCCGGCCGCGCCATGATCCACCCCCTCAAGAAACGTGGAATCACCGAGTTTGCACCCGCATCCGTCGCGGCCGCACTCACCTGGGCAATCATCGGCATGACCTACATGAGCGTTACGCTCGCATCCTCATGGGAATCCTTCGCTGACTCCGTCTTCAAAATCGCGACAATCTTCGCCATCGGATTTGCCCTGCAAATGCTATTCGGAGCCCTCACCCACCTATTCCCACTCGCCATCGGAGGCGGCCCCGCCGGCTCACGAGCCGCCCTAACCGAACTCACGCGTCTATCCACCTGGAGGCTCACCGTCACAAACCTTGGCCTAGTCCTCCTCTTACTTCCCCTCCCGAAATGGCTGCACACAGCCGTTGCCGCCCTAGTTGTAACAGCCCTAGCCACATTCCTCCCGCTCCTCTTCCGCAGCCTTCTGGCCGCCACCCGCGCCAAACGCACCCAAGCAACCGAGGGCGACAACCCTACAGTTCCGGCCACCTCGCCCACCCGCCCCACCCCCACCCTCATCAATCCCGGACAGCTCGTTGGCGCCGCACTCTGCCTAACCATCGCCCTCAGCATTGGCGTGGCGATCGACCCGGCTGCACTCAAACTCGCACCCAACCAAACCACTGTCACCTCCGCCACGCCAGCCGCCGCAACCGGAGAAACCACGCAAGTCACCGTAATCGCCAAAGACATGCGTTTCACACCCTCTACAATCGACGTGCCCGCTGGAAATCAGTTGCTCATCACCGTAGTGAATGAAGACACCGTTCACTCACACGACCTCGTGGTTCAAAATGCACGCACCAAACGCCTCCAACCCGGCGAAACCGAAACCCTAGATGCCGGCATCATCACCACCACAACCGAAGGCTGGTGCTCTGTTGCCGGACACCGCCAAATGGGCATGACCCTCACCATCAACGCAATCGGAGCGAGCGAATCCGCCGTGAGCGCAAAAGGCCACTCAAACCACCACAGCGCAAAGATCATGCCCGACCCCGACGCCCTCCTTAGCCAAATCATCGACCCGAAACTACCGCCCGCAACCGATCAAACCATTCACCAACTGACCTTCGACGTCAGCGAAGGCCCCCTCGAAGTTGCGCCCGGAATCTGGCAACAACGCTGGACTTTCAACGGAAGAAGCGTTGGCCCCACGCTGCGCGGCAAAATCGGGGATACCTTTGAAATTACACTCATCAACAGTGGAACAATGGGCCACTCCATCGACTTCCACGCAGGAGAGCTCGCCCCCGACGAGCCCATGCGCACCATCGCTCCCGGTGAAAAACTCATTTACAAGTTCACCGCCCAACGCGCCGGCATCTGGCTCTACCACTGCGCCACCCACCCCATGGCCACCCATATCGCCGCAGGCATGCACGGCGCAGTCATTATCGAACCCGACCACCTCGAACCAGTCGAACACGAATACGTGTTCACACAATCCGAGATATACCTCGGCGACACATTCGACAGCAAAGAAAGCGCAACCGAAGTAAATGCCGACAAAGTACTCGCCGAATCACCCGATTTAATGGCATTCAACGGCATTGCTGACCAGTACGTTCAAGCACCTATCGAAGTGCCTGCGGGCGAACGCGTGCGCATCTGGCTCATGGACGCCGGCCCCACCCGCGCTTTCCCGTTCCACATCGTAGGCACCCAATTCGACACCACCTGGACAGAGGGAGCCTACCAACTAAAACGCGGTCAAGACCCCTTCGGCTACACGGGTGGAGGCGCACAAGTGCTACCCCTCCTAGCAGCGCAAGGCGGCTTCGTCGAGCTCACCTTCCCCGAACCTGGACACTACAGTGCCGTGAATCACGCCATGATCGATGGCGAAAAGGGCGCTCGCGCCATCTTCAAGGTAGTTGAACCATGAAACCGGACCTCGTAAACCTACGCCTTGCATTACTTGCCCTCGCGGGTGCCTCCCTGTTAGGAGGCCTTAACGCTGGGCTCGTAGCCCTCGGAGTGTGGGCACCCGTTCGCGCGCCCCGCTTCGCCGACATTCACGGCATCGTCATGAGCCTCGGTTTCATGGGTACCGTCATCGCCCTCGAACGAGCACAAAGCCTACGCCAAACCTGGGCATACCTCGCCCCCGCCACCATTGGGGCCGGATCAATCGCCCTCATCCTCGGTTACACTGCACTTGGACAACTCCTCCTAATCCAAGGCACCGCACTATTTGTCCTCACCTACATTGCCCTCTGGAAACGCGCACCACTACCCCTACTCGTAATCCAGATAGCCTCAGCTCTTATGGTCATGCTCGCCTCTACATTCTGGGTTCTCTACTCCATCGAGGAACTCATTCCCCTGCTTGTCAGCTACATCGTGCTCACCATCGCATCCGAACGAGTCGAACTTGCCGCCCTCACTATGAAAGGCGCCAGCCATATCCTCGCGATCTTCACCCTCCCCCTCACCCTGCTACCCATCGGCACACTCATATGGCCATACGCCGTGCGCCCATTTGGAGCCACCCTCACGCTTCTAGCCATCTGGCTACTCAAAGCCGACATCGTAAGAAAAACCATTCGCACCACCGGCCTATACCGCTACAACGCTGCCGCCCTAGCTACGGGCTACATCTGGCTCATCGCCGCCGGCCTCACCTGGATCTGCGTTGGAAAAATCACTAGCGGAGCCACCTATGACCTCACCATTCACGCGACATTCATAGGCTTCGGCATGTCCATGATCATGGCGCACGCGCCAGTCATCTTCCCCGCCGTCATCGCCAGACCCCTCCCATATCACCCAGTGCTCTGGGCCCCCTTAGCCCTTCTACAACTAGGCCTCATCATCCGATTCGCCGGCTACCTCACAGCCAACAGCGCTGCCTGGCACCTGGGGGCCATCATCAATATCGCCGCTATCCTCCTATTCGCAATCACCAGCGTCAGCCTCGTTGTCCTTGCGGGTCGCATCAAACTTCAACACGGCGCCAAAACGCAAACCTCGCGCCCACATAATCCAACCCACACCGCAAAACGCTAGGTGGAGGAAGCCAAGCTCAATTCTCGCAAAATAGTGGCTTAAATGGAGAGATGTTGCATAAAAAGAGCTCACAACTAGACTCTGCCACCATATTTTGAACAATAGAAGTATGGAAAATAGCGAAAATCGAGACACGCAACATACGAAACCAGAGATAACAGATACACAACCAGCGGAAAATACAACCACCGCAACCTCTGAACTTGCGGCGCTACTCTCCGAAGAAGAACACATCAACGCGGCAGACCTGCAAGAAAAGCCCGTTGAACTAATCTCTGAAACTGAAGATCAATCCATCAGCTGGCCGGTAGTTATACCCGCCATGCTACTCATCCTCGCAATCGTAGTTTGGGGCCTCGGCAAACCAGCCAACTTTGAAGCCACCGCAAACAACATGCTCACCTGGGTACTAACCAACCTCGGCTGGGCATTCGTACTCTTCTCAACCATCTTCGTCATCTTCATCATCGTCATCGCCGCCTCCAAATTCGGCAAGATCCGCCTTGGAGCCGCAGACGAGCAACCCGAATTCTCCAACGCATCATGGATCGCCATGATGTTCGCAGCCGGCATGGGCATCGGCCTCATGTTCTACGGAGCGTCCGAACCCCTCGCCTTCTACCGCGACGGCGTACCAAACCACGCCCCGCACGAAGTAGGCACAGCCATGGCATCCGCCATGTTCCACTGGACCCTCCACCCCTGGGCCATGTACGCCATCGTCGGCCTGGCCATCGCCTACTCCACCTACCGGATCGGCAGGCGCCAGCTCATCTCATCCGCGTTCACCCCACTGATCGGTGAACGCCACGCCAACGGAGCCATCGGCAAAACCATCGATGCCCTCTCCATCTTCGCAACCGTATTCGGAACCGCATGTTCACTGGGCCTCGGCGCCCTCCAAATCCGCGCCGGCCTAGAAGTTGCCGGCCTCGTCGAAGATCCCGGCACCGGCCTCATCATCACAATCATCGCAGTGCTAACCCTTGCCTTCCTCCTCTCCGCAATGTCTGGAGTTGGCCGAGGCATTCGCTACCTGTCTAACGTCAATATGATCCTCGCGGCCCTACTAGCACTCGCAGTGTTCGTGCTCGGCCCCACCATTGCGCAGTTGAACCTACTGCCCGGCTCCATCGGCGCATACCTATCCCAGTTCTTCGAAATGGCAGGCCGCACCGCAGCCTCCGCAGACGGCACCGCCGGCCCCTGGCTATCCGGATGGACCATCTTCTACTGGGCATGGTGGATCTCCTGGTCCCCCTTCGTGGGCATGTTCATCGCCCGCATCTCCCGTGGACGCACCATCCGCGAATTCTGCATGGGCGTAATGCTCGTGCCAGCCGGCCTATCGACCGTCTGGTTCGCAATCTTCGGCGGCAGCGCCATCTTCCTCGAATCCAAAGGCCAATCAATCTGGGGTGACGGCAGCGCAGAAAGCCAGCTGTTCAACCTGCTTCACCAGCTACCCGGAGGCTTCTTCTTCGGTATCATCGCCGTACTCCTCCTAGGCACCTTCTTCATCACCTCAGCCGACTCGGCCTCCACCGTCATGGCATCCATTTCACAAGGAGGGCGCTCCTCCGCCTCCCCGTGGCTAGCAGGCATCTGGGGCCTACTCACGGCCTCCATTGGCCTGACCCTGCTGGTCTCCGGAGGCGACGGAGCCCTTTCAAACATCCAATCCGTAACCATCGTTGCGGCCACGCCATTCCTGTTCGTGGTTGTAGCGCTCATGTTCGCCATCGTTAAGGACCTTCGCAACGACGTGGTCTACCTAGATCAGCGCTCGCAAGAAGCGTTCCAACGCCAGCTCGCTATTGAGCGCCGCCACCGCCGCGAGCGCGAAGAGATTCGCCGCCGCAACAAGGCCATCCGTCACGCCGTAGGCGCAGACAGGGCTCGCAAGGACAGATAACAACGCGGCGATAGTCAACGACAAGGGCGCGGGAGTTACCTCCCGCGCCCTTAATCATTCAGAACCTAACGAATCCCCTTAGCGAACCTTTGAATCTCGCGTTGAGCCTCGCGCTTATCCTGCGCTTCGCGAAGCGCCTGCCGCTTATCCCACTGCTGCTTACCCCGACCAAGACCAATCAAGAGTTTTGCTCGGCCCTCAATGAAATAAAGCTCCAGCGGCACAATCGTGTACCCCTTCGCCTGAGCCTTCATGCCCCAGCTCAAAATCTCACTGCGATGCATCAACAGTTTGCGCTTACGCGTCGGCGCATGGTTATTCCAAGTACCCTGAAAATACTCCGGGATATTCGCCTGCCTCAGCCAAGCCTCGCCCTCATAAATCTCAACCCAAGCCTCAGTAAGCGAAGCTCTGCCCATACGCAGCGCCTTCACTTCCGTGCCCGTCAGTACAAGGCCAGCCTCAAGCCTGTCCTCGATGAAGTAATCATGCGTCGCGCGCTTATTGCGAGCAATTACCTTCTTAGCATCCGCCTGCGCCTTAGCTTTTTGCGCAGGCGTCAACTTCTGCTGCCCAGACTTTGCCATAACAGCCTTCCTCAAAATCAGACCCACTTGCAACGGGGTCTGCCATATTACAGGTAATTCGCCGGATCAACATTGGTACCGTTAAGAACCACTTCATAGTGCAAGTGGCAACCCGTAGAGGCACCCGTGCTACCCACGTAGCCAACTACCTGACCGCGCGAAACCGTTTGTCCAACCGAAACCGCGACGCTTTGCAAATGCAGGTAGTACGTCTGATACGAATTTCCACCAATCAAACCGTAGTTCAGCGACAAATAATTACCGCCCGTCGGCGACCACGTCACCAAGCTGACCACACCATTAGCCGTAGCAAGCGCCGGCGTTCCACACGGAGCCGCAATATCGGTACCCTCATGCAAACGCCACGTTTGGTAAACCGGATGCCACCTATAGCCAAACGGCGACGCCAACGGATAGCGCTGTCCCAACGGATAACTCAACACACCAGAAGTTTGCACCCCTCCGCCAGTAGCCGGCGGCGGCGTTTGGTTCTGCTCCCACTCGAGCTGCTTGCGACGGTTCTCCTCATCAATGCGCGCGATGTTCTGGCGGGCAACCTCATACTCACGTTCCGAGGCCGCTAGCTGACGCTTAGCCTCTTCCCGCACCTTCGAAACATCATCCGCCCGCTTCGCTTCCGTCTGCTCCAGGGACTGTAGCTCGCCAAGCTTGTTTTCTGCGAGTGTCTTCGACTCAGACGCAATCCGCTCCGCGTTCTCCGCCTTCGCCTGAAGCTTGCCGATACGATCCGTGAGAGCCTCCTGACGCGCCGAACGGTTACGCTCCACTGCCAAACTATCCTGAGCGGCAAGCAGCGCGCGAGACTGGGCAACAGCCATCGTCTCGGCCCCAGCTGCCCTCCTCGTAATATCCGCCGTAGACTTCGACGTCATCGCAATCATCAACGGTGAAGCTGCAAAATCTCCAGAACGATACACTTCGCGGACCATCAGCGAAATACCCTGCCGAGACTGCGTTGACTCCGAACCAGCCTTCGCGATCTCCTCGTCAATACGCGCCCTATCTTCCTTAGCCACGTTCAGGCGATCCGTCACCTGTTCCAACTCGCGCTGAGCGCTCGCATACTGGGCCTGAGCCTTATCCAACTCATCCTTAGCTACCGGCAGATCCTTACGAACATCTTCCAGCTTGCGGTACATCTCCTTCAGATCATCATCGAGACCCGCAATTTGCTCTTCAAGATCCGAGCTTTCACTCGCAGCCTGATCGCGCTTATTAACCCAATCATCACGCTCCGCAGCCACAGCGGACACGCCAGAAAGCGCCAACACCGCGCTAGTGAAAGCCGCAATCGCAAATCCAAAACTACGTCGCATGACCTACTCCTTACGCCTTCGTGTACTTTGCCAACGACACTGCCGAAGCAATAACTGCCAACAAAATAGCCATCACAATCAGGCCCGGAGCCACAATCAAAAGCTCCCTCGTACCCACAAACCTCGTCCATGAGAACGTACTTGCAAGCCACGAATTCACAAACAGATGTAATCCACCCCAAAGCGCTGCCACCGCACCAATCGCGCCCAGCAGAGCAGCCAGCGCACCTTCAATCATGAACGGCAATTGAATAGTAAGACTCGACGCGCCAACGTAACGCATGATCGTCGTTTCCTTCTCACGCGACATTGCCGAAAGACGAATCGTGGTGGTAATCAGCAAAATCGCCGCGACCGTCATAATTCCAGCCAGACCCAGCGACAGATACTTCGCGTTATCAATTACCGCGAACAGCGGCTCCACAATCTCACGCTGATCCTTTACCTCCGCAACGCCCGGAGCACCCGAGAACTCCTCCTCAAGCAGGCGATACTGCTGCGGATCCACCAGCTTCACACGGAAAGACACCCACATCATGTCCTCCGTCAGCCAATGCGTAAACGGCGTGCCCTCGTAAAGCTCCAAGAAATTCTGGTACGTGTCTTCCTTCGACTCGTAGTAATACTCCGACACGTAACTAGACAGTTCAGCAGACTCCAACTTCGCACGGACGGCCTCAACCTCCTGCTCGGTGGCCTCCTGCTGATTACACGACGCCACCAGGTCATCCTTCGCACACATGTGGATCGACACCTCAATCTTGTCGTACCACTGCGACTTCATCGTGGAAACCTGCATCTGTGCCAGCGCCGCAATACCCACAAACAATAGGGACACGAACGTCACCAGTACAACGGAAATCGCCATCGCCTTATTACGCGACAGGCCCTTACCGACCTCAGAAAAAATAAAACGCGCTCTCATTTACTACCCCTGCGTCCCGTATACGCCGCCCTTTTGATCACGAATCACGTGACCATCCGCAAGCTCAATCACGCGCTTACGCATCTGATCCACAATATCGGCGTCGTGTGTTGCCATCACCACGGTTGTTCCCGTCGCATTAATACGCGTAAGCAAGCGCATAATGCCCAGCGACGTCTCTGGATCCAAGTTACCCGTAGGCTCATCAGCTAGTAGCAACTGCGGGCGGTTTACCATTGCGCGCGCAATCGCAACGCGTTGCTCCTCACCGCCCGAAAGCTCCCAGCGCATGCGGCGTTCCTTGCCATCCAGACCCACAAGCTCCAAAATCTCTGGAACCTGCGTCTCAATCTGGTGGCGCGGCTGGCCCAGCACCTGCATAGCAAACGCCACGTTCTCATACACGTTCTTGTTCTCAAGCAACTTGAAGTCTTGGAAGACCATGCCGATCTGGCGACGCAAATGCGGTACCTTCCACCGCGACAACTCGCCCACATTCTGACCGAGCACCCACACATCCCCAGACGTTGGACGCTCCTCACGGAGCACCAGCTGCAAGAACGTGGACTTACCCGAGCCGGACTTACCTACCAAGAACGCGAACTCTCCGCGCTCGATCTCAAGGCTCACATCATCAATCGCGGGCATAGCACCGCGAGTATAAACCTTTGTTACCTTGTCAAAACGAATCATTAGTTCACCTACTGCTCTTGGCCGGCCTCAGAATCTTTACGCCACCGAATACCAGCATTAATGAAATCGTCGATCTCACCGTCGAACACGGCCGCCGTGTTGCCATTTTCGTGACCAGTTCGAAGATCCTTCACCATTTGATACGGCTGGAGGACGTAGCTTCGCATCTGATCACCCCATGAGGCCTTCACATCCCCCGCGAGCTCCTTGCGAGCCGCCTGCTCCTGCTCGTGACGCAGTTGCAGCAAACGCGACTGCAAAACCCTAAGCGCCGCCGCGCGGTTTTGAATCTGCGACTTCTCATTCTGCATCGATACGACAATGCCCGTCGGAATGTGCGTCATGCGCACAGCCGAATCCGTTGTGTTAACCGACTGGCCACCCGGACCCGACGAGCGGAACACATCCACCTTCAAATCCGAATCCGGAATATCAATGTGGTCCGTCGACTCAATCAGTGGAATAACCTCCACCGCGGCAAACGAAGTCTGGCGCCTACCCTGATTATCAAACGGACTAATGCGAACCAGGCGGTGCGTGCCCGCCTCCACCGATAACGTGCCGTAAGCATACGGGGCATTCACCTCGAACGTGGCGGACTTAATTCCCGCCTCTTCCGCATATGAAGTGTCCATCACCGTGGTCGGGTACTCGTTGCGTTCCGCCCAACGCAAATACATGCGTAGCAGCATCTGCGCGAAATCCGCGGCATCCACGCCGCCCGCGCCCGACCGGATAGTGACCACCGCTGCGCGCTCGTCATAATCTCCCGACAGCAGAGTCCTTACCTCAAGATCCGACAAGTCCCGCTGGATCTTCTCTAGCGAAGCTGCCGCCTCTTCAAGGAGAAGCTCGCGATCCTCGCCTTCTTCTTCACCCGCCAGCTCAACAATCGCCTCGAGGTCATCAATGCGCTCCCCCATTTTCGTAACGCGCGCAAGCTCAGACTGCACGTGCGACAAGCTAGACGTCACCTGCTGCGCCTTCTCTGGGTCATCCCACAAATCAGGTGCCGCCGCCTGCTTCGACAGGTCCGCGATCTGCTCACGCAACTGATCCGGGTGCGTAACCGCCACGATATTCGCGAAAGTTAAGCGCAAACTCTCAATTTCCTCGGGGAACTCAATACTCACGCCTCCACCTTATGGCATTAATGCAATTTCGCCGACGCCACCACACGGACAGTCAAAGGTTGATTAATGAAATCCAGCACGCTACCAAACACGGGCATCGCCGGATTCATCGCGAGCTCCACGCGAACCTCTCCCCCGCTCGCCGTTGCGCTTTCCAGCCATGCGGCTCTGCCCACGTCGCAAGAGGTTGTGCGCAATTGGTTGAACGTGGCCGTTGCGCGGTCGGGCACGCTGGACTGAATAACCTCGGCAAAGCCGTCCTCGTAATAACTGGAAGCAGACGCTACCCCCGCTACCGATAGCGCCACCCAATCTGCGCACGAAAGCAACTGCCTGCGCTGCACGTGCACCGTCGTTGCCGCAATCGATGCCAGCACCAGCGCCACCACCAGCAGTGATAAGCCGAGCACCAACAGCGTGATTCGCCCATCCTCGCCGCCCGCGCCTTCAGCTGTCCCAGGTGCGGGCTTTCCTAGCCTCACACGCCCTTGTGTCATCCGCACTACCTCACCAGCTCGATCCGATTCACCGGCACCTGCGCGCTTGAAATTATTGGAACAGTTGGATTCAAAACTCTTGCCATGGCGTCCGGAATCAAGGGCAACGCCACTTGCGTGCGAACCTCAATGTTCACGAACTTAGCCTGACTGCACGGCGTTGGGTCACACACCACTTTGAGACTGTGGCTACCGCTCACGCCATAGTCGGTGAAAATCTGATTCACCTGCCGCTCCACGTGCACGTGCGCTGCCGGATCATTCGCCAGCAAACGGCCGCTCTCGCGCGTGGCAGCGTCCGAGGCGAACACCGCAGCTTGCAGTGCCGCAACCGTGAAGATGAAATATGCGACCGGGATCAAGATGATCACCAACATCGCCACAAACTCCACGGTTGCCTCCCCTGCGTCCTCCCCGCGCGGCGATATCTTGCGCAACTTTGCAGTTACATGATGGGGCGAGGCCGCCGAACACACCGCTTCGAGCTGAGCTGTTTCACCGTTGCAATGCCAAAACCTACGGAACACGCTCGCGTTCCTTCCACGAAGACGCCGATACATGCAACGTGTTTGCAAAACCGAATGGGCCTAGCAAGGGTAACGTTGCATCCACCTCGACGCGCACTACCGGCTGCCCATCCACGGCCGTTTCAAACACACGAACATCGCGCGAAACATCACTTCCGAGGGCAGTGTTCAGCAACTGCGAAGTACGATCCGCGCCCTCGGCCAGCGTTGCCCCCAACAGTGACGCCCTCCTTGCCCCCTCCGATGCCGCATCTACCGCAACATTGCGGGTGTGCAGAGCAAATGCCAACTGCAACAAACCGAGAACCACGAACACGACCAGCACCTGAACGAGCACGTGCCCCACAATCTGCGAGCCGTCCTCCCCCTGCGCATTCTCGTGGATTCTTCTCATGGCTACGGGCCGGTAACACCCGCGATCGCGGTTTGGAACAAGTTCGACAACGTGGGTGAAGCAATTGCCCAAATCGCGGTAACTAGGCCAGCAGTCATGAGCGTCACGAGCACCCAACCGGGAACGTCGCCACGCTCTGATTCTTCGTCTGTGAACCACAGGTAAATGAAAGCGAGGATTGTATTCATGGGATTTTCCTTTCAAGATTTCTAGAAGCGGAGTGCAACTAGACCTGGATAGAGAGCAAAAACTACTGTCACGGGCAAAATGATGAAAACCACGGGGAAGAGCATTGCTACCTCGCGTTTTCCGCCCGATTCCATTAGAGCTCGGCGAGCCTCATCGCGAAGATCTCTGGCCTGCTCGCGAAGCGTTGTTGCCAGCGGGGCACCTCGCTCCATGGACGCGACGAGGGTGTCAAGCAGGCGGCCAAGCTGAGGTGAACGCGTGGTGCGGCGCATCTTTCCAAGTGCCCTCGTCACTGACGCTCCATTATCAATGTCCTCAAGCGTCGCACCCAACTGCGTGGCAAGTTCAGGGCCGACGATTTGCTGCACTCTACGCAGCGCTGCTGGCACAGACTCGCCGGCTGACACCGAGAGGGCAAGCAGCTCGGCCGCATCCGCAACTTGGCTAGATACTTTTCGCGAAATCGCGTTCACCCGCACCGTCAAAATACGGTCAAACACCATGGCGCCGGCAACGAAACCTATCAGCATCATTACGATCCACTGCAATATCGACACCGGCCTAGCCGCCGCGATTGCAAACGTCACGAGCGTCATGGCCGTCACGCCTGCTATACCAGCTAAGAACTGTTGCAGACGGAAACGCTCTAGCGTCGTTTTTGACGAGAGGGCATCCAAGCGGTCCGTCACCGACACCGCGGTCGAACCAAGCTTTTCCCACAGCGGGGAAATCCAACCAAGCTTTGGACGCGCCCTACGATCATCACGCCCAGACGCGAGAACTCGAACCACCAGGCGTTCACGCGAAGCCGCCACCGCGCGCGCCGTCATCAGCACGCCCAGACCGAACATGCACCCAGTCAAAAACGCCCAAGACAGCATCTACACACCATCCAACCGGCCAATGAGCCTCATCAGCCCATACGCGATCAAACACACCAGGCCGCCACCAAACAGCACCAGAAGACCCACTGGCTTCGTGTATGCAGAAGCCGCATCGAGCCTCGTTGAAATCATCACCAGCACAACCCAAGGGGCAGCCACTGCCAGCCTCGCCGCGTTCACCGTCCAAGACTGGCGCGCAAGTAACTCACCGCGAACCCGCACGTCATCGCGTAGCACCGCCGACAAGTCGCGCAACAAATGGCCCAGCTCAGAACCGCCCACCTCGCGCGCCAACTTCAGCACCTCGAACAGGCGTGTAGCTCCCGGATCTGACAGGTCGCACTGCACTCCCTCAAGCGCGTCGATAAACCTGCCACTCGCCCGGTACTCGCGCGCAAATCTTTCAAAGTACGGGCGCGTTACCTCCGGACCGTTGTGAGCCAACTGCACCACCGACTCCGGGAGAGTTACGCCCGCGCGGATGGAGGCCAGCACCGAATCCACCACGTCTGGCCACGCTTTACGCACCACGTCCGCATGCCGTTCAATGCGCGCATACAACCAGGCCGGAGCCAACGAAGAAGCCGCCAGCGCCACCGCCAGCGCCACCGGCCACGCCCTCGTAAGCCCAATAACCAGTAGGAATACAACTAGTGGAACCGCAACAAGGACAGCGCCAAACACGTTTGTTTCAGATTCGGACAGGCCCGCTCTAGCTCCCAATGCGGCAAGTTTTGAACGTGATCTTTCTTTGCGTTTTGGCATGGGTGTGCTGATAGACCAGTAGATAAGGAGGATGCCCAGGGCAAAGGAGGCTCCAAGAATCATGCTCACGCGAACGCCTCCTGGAACTGGTTCGTTGCAGGCGATAGTTTCTTAGAAACCAGATCACTCCCGTTCCATTCGAAAAGTGTGGCCGCTGAGATAACGCTTCCGTTAGCACCTTCAACGCGCACGATCTCTTGCACGTGACGCCTGCCGTCCCCATCTCGCACCACGTGTACAACCAAATCGATAGAGCTACCAACCGTCGGAATCACGAACGCGGAAGTAACATTCTCACCCGCGAGTAACGGCAACAGGCAAAGTTTGCGTAGCGCCTCGCGAGCCGTGTTTGCGTGAATAGTTGAAAGCCCTGGAATACCGGCATTCAAAGAGAGGAGCATGTCGAGCGCTTCAGCGCCACGCACCTCACCCACCACGATCCGATCTGGACGCATACGAAGCGACTCGCGCACCAGGTCTCGAAGCTTCACCTCGCCGTGGCCCTCAATGTTGGCCGAGCGGGTTTGCATCGCAACACAGTCTCGGTTGGGCAGGTTGAGTTCGAATACTTCCTCACACGTGATGACGCGCTCTCGCGGCGGGATTTCTCTGGCGAGTGCGCGCGCAAGCGTTGTCTTGCCCGCCTGGGTTGCCCCAGCGACCAGCACGGTGGCGCCATCTTGGACAGACTCGGACAGAAACCGCGCGGCCTCTTGCGTGAGGGAACCAGCTTCTACCAAATCCCACAGCGAACGGTCCAGGTGCAGATGCTTACGGATGTTGAGCGACCATTCGCGACCCGCAACTGGAGGGATCACCACGTGCAGCCTCTCCCCACCCGGGAGCATTGCATCCACAAATGGAGCAGACAGGTCCAGCCGCCTACCAGAATGGTGCAGCATCCGTTCAACGAGGTCCTTCACGTCCTCGGAACTTAATATCACGGGTGTCAGCTCAGACTGTCCGCGTCTTGCCACAAACACTTTTGACGGCGAGTTTACGTAGAGCTCTTCAACCTCGGGATCATCAAGATACTTTTGGAGCGGGCCGTAACCGCCAATATCGGCCATAAGAGCGGTAGTTACGGCTTGGCGTTCTTCTTCATCATCAACGGTGTAAACATCAAACGAGCGGTCCACAATGCTACGAAGCATCTGCGAGTTCGTAACCGGGTCAAAACCGGCGTCAGCAACCGCCCGGCGTACCCACTCACCCCGTGCTCCCTGCGACATTGCGGCCATGCGTCCTCCACCTGTTTTGGTAGACATAAAGTACCTGATAGCCAACGGTAAATACACATGCCCGATCAAAATGTGGATAACTGGGTGTTAGGGCCTTACGGTAGTATTTGTGAGTTCTCAAATTTCCCCTCTCGTTCTTGCCGCACACGCAACCGCAGCAATGCCCGACCTCAAGATCGTTGGTTTGACCGAGCCGTACGACAATGACGGATCGATGGCACGCCAGGGCGTGGTTGACACGCAGGGTAATCGTTGGGTGATTTGCACACCTCTGACTGACCAAGCAGGGGCAGATATTCAAGCCCAATCAACACTGCTACGCATTCTGCACCGCTCTTACGAGAAGGGCTTCTTACCGTTTGATGCTCCTGTTCCCGTGGCAAACAAGAACAGCGCGGACGTGCGCGTGATCGTGCACCCTCAAATGCGGGGCAAGCCGGGTTCTTGGGAAGACATGGAAGACTCCCAAATGCTTGTGCGTTCCATGGCTAAATCCATCGCGGCCCTGCACAACCTGCCCGCTGAGGCTATTGAGTTCACCGGGTTGCCCGTTTATTCAGCCGCAGAAGTACAAGCGCGGCTACGTCGCCTACTTGAGGAGGGCGTGGCAGCCAGCACGCTGCCTCCAAATCTGTTTGAGCGTTGGGACAACGCACTGAACGATGAGAGCTTGTTCCGATTTGAGTGCGTTCCCGTGCACGGAGATTTGGGGCCCGATTCTTTCCTCTGTTCGGCCAACACGGTTTCTTCAGTTTCCGCATTCGCTTCAGCCCATCTGGGCGATCCCGCTGAAGACCTGGCATGGATCCTGTCTGCATCTGTGCAGACGCAAGACGAGTTCTCGACTGCATACCGTGATTCACGCAAAGGCGAGTCGGACCTGCATATTTTGACGCGCGCCAGCCTGTGGGCAGAACTTGCCCTATTACGATGGCTGTTGCACGGCAAGCGGACCGACGACGAAGCCGTGATTACTGACGCCAAGCAGATGCTGAAAGATTTAGCGAACGAAGTTGGCGATGACGCTTTGGTGCCTGGGCACGCTCATAGCGCCCAGGAGGACACCCCGTTCGACCTGCGGGTAATTGACGAGGTGTTGCCAGCTACCACGCAGGTCGATCCGAACGCTCCTACGGTTAATCTCAGTACTATTTTGAATCGCGAGGATGAGGACTAAAACTGTTTACAAGCTGGTCCCATTGCTGCTCGAAGTTGTAATCTCCGAGGAGTTTTTCCAGGTCCTCTAGACGGAGTATCCGCTCGCTCGGCTTCGTGCCTGGGCCTCCGAGGAAGACCAAAACAGCATCTACTTGCGACTGGTCCACGCCCTTTTGTTTAGCCAGAGCTCGCCGGTAGATCTCAAGCTGCGTGGCGTACTGGCGCAGATACGGGTTTTTAGCTCCTAGTTTAGGTGGAGCACCGGTCTTCCAGTCAAGGACCACCCATTTGCCATCGCGGTTAAGGACCGCGTCGTAACGACCACGGATAGTTATCCCGCTCTTGGTGTAGGCAAAATCCGCCTCAACAGCGTGAACGCCTTCGGGGTCGTCCCCCAGCACTTCCCTGGCACGCTTAGTGAGTTGCTCGAGCAACTTTTTCTCAGCTCCAGTCAGACTCTGCATGTCGCCACTGTCACCAGTGTCCGCTACCGAATCGATATCTGTTAGCGGCTTGTTAGTTGTGGGCTCAAGAGCATCGTCGAGTTGACCTGCTTTGGCCAGCCACTGCTCAGCCCAGTTGTGGAATGCCGTTCCAATTTGGGTGGCCTTGCTTGGCTCATGCGGGATGGGCCGACGAACCTGCATCGCGTAGCGGTAAGGATCGTCCAGTAGTCCAAACGCTTGCGTGGCATTCAGCCGGTCTATTTCGATCACAGGAGCCGGAGTGCGAGGGCTATTTTGTCGTGCGATTGCGTCTCGCACTGAGTGAACAAGTGTTGCAATTTCACCGTTATTGCCGCCCGCTCCGCTTTCGACAGTTTTTAGGAGATCGTCAATCAGCGCATCAAAATCAGTGTTCTCATCTGACTCTTGATCGTACATTTCCATAGCCCGATTCACGGCTTGTGCCGCGCCGGTAATGAGCTGCCGCGATTTAGAAGGCATGACCGGGAAAACAGCCTGATCCGCGAGGCTTTCTTCTGGCTTAGCGGCATCTTCTAGCTTCAACACCACCGGCTGCGGGATCTCTTCTCCAGCCTCAGCTGCGAGGTCTTCTACAGTAACTGGAATGGCCAGCGGCTCTGAAGCTCCGGATTTACCCTTCACCATTTGCATGAGGTAACGCGAAGGCGCCAACTGGGTTTGACCCGCATACCAGGAGCCCGACAGCACAAGCTCATCTGATGCTCGCGTCCAAGCGACATACGCGAGGCGGCGAGCCTCAGCCAGTTCATGCAGGCTTAGCTGCAGACGATATTCGTCGAAGGTTTCCTCTACTCCAACAACATCTAGGCCCGTCATCTCGGGAAGGGTAGGCAAAATTACCCTGCCCTCATGAGTACTATCGAGGCGCAGACTGTACGGGATCTCTCCCAGCTCCGACGTCCAGCCACTGGATGGTTGGATAGCGGGCAACGGTCCGTTTAAATCAACGGTTTGTTTAAGCGCAGCATTTCGGGCATCGACAACGCCGGGGAAATCTGATTCTGTTAGGCCAACCACTACAACCTTGTCCCATTCCAAACCTTTTGCTTGGTGAATGGTTAGCAGTAGCACTACCCCTTCATCGGGTTCGCTAACAGGCGCTTCCAACCTCTCTTCTGTCTCGAGGGTAGTGTCTATCCATTCCAAAAAATTCTTCACCGAAGCATACGGAGTCTCGGATTCGTAATTGGCAGCGAAATCAATGAACGCGTCTATTGCGACTTCACCCTGGTTGTCGAACGGATCAGACGCAATGTCCAGGTCGAGGTCAAAAATCTTAACCACCTTCGAGATGAGTGTGGTTATGCCGGCATCCATGTGTTCGCGGACAAGGTCGAGGTGTCTAGCTAGGAGGCTCACACGACTATGCGCTTCAGAGCTGAACCCTTGTGCACCACGCTTTTTCCATCCAACCGTTGGAGGTGTCAGGACCGCGTCGAGCAAAAACTCAACGCGCAGATCCGCGCCCGCATTCGGTTTGTCAGTGTTGGCCTTCGCTCTGTCCACGTCACTAACAATGGTTTCGGGATATCCAGCATCAGATATTCGCTGTTTGCCTTGTTCTCTAGCCCAGTCCCACAGGATCTTTATATCTGCAGAAGACAGGTCAAGGTTTGCAACCAGACGCATCACAGCCGCACCATTGTCAGGCACTGCGAGGGAGCGCAGGACAGCAACAATGTCAGTTACCGCCGGCTCTGTTAGAAGGCCCCCAACACCCACAATCCGCGCGTTCACGCCCAGCTTTTGAAGCTGAGCATAAAGGGGGGCAAAGAACTTTCGTTTACGCGACAAGATCGCAATCGATGGCTGTTTCTGACCGGCCGGCACGTTTTCTTGCCAGCGCTTAACAAGACGCGCAACCATTTCGAACTCCTCGTCGCGCGTGGATGGGAACATGTACTTCACTACGCCGCGCCCCGGGTGTTTTGGATTGGCACGCAGGCTTTGCATTTCGATTTGGCTTGCCAAATCCATGTGCGCAAAGGCTTCTTCTCGTGCTTGGGTTTCAACCTTGTCGGCACTAGAAACCACGTTTGCGGCTTCCAAAATGGCAGGCCAGTTACGCCAGGCATCGCGAAGCTCGAGCACGTTACCTCGGCTCAGAGTGTCAAAATAGGGCAAGAACATTGACAGCGACGCCGCTGACGCTCCGCGCCAGCCATAGATTGCCTGATTTGGGTCCCCGACCGCAGTAGCGGCCGTATCTCTAAACAGGTTGGAGAACAGCTGGAGCTGGCCAACCGAAGTGTCCTGGAATTCATCCAATAGAACAGCGCGGTATTGGTCACTCAGTTCAGCGACGATGGTCGGGTTCGCGTCAATGATTTGGCGTGCCAGTGCTAACTGATCCGTAAAATCAATCAGGTCGTGTTCACGCTTGTAATCCCAATATCGCTGTACCAGAGGCATCAGTAGCGCTTTGTCTTCCATGCGCGTCACAAAACTCTTTGCCGGGGCTGGAAGTGCCGTGCGTTGTCTTCCAGTGGCGCCCGTCCCCGGACCCGCAGATTTAATGGCTGCCGCAACACGTTCAAAATCTTGTGCGGCCCGGGCAGGAACAACTTGATGCTCGGTCAGGCTTTGCGAAAGAGACAGTATGGCATCTCGCATGGTCGAGGCCTTCGCTCCCTGTGGTAGCGGTCCGGTGTATTCCTGCAAAAGACGTTCAACTACCTGCCACGCCCGGGCTTCGCTGAGTTGGATTACGGACGGGCTTACCCCGATTTGGAGGCCGTACTCGCTAACTAGATTCTTTGCAAACGAGTTGTAAGTAGCAACGGTTGGTTCCAAGCCGATCGTGTCTGCTTCCCCAAGTAGCCCTGCTTTTCGCATCAAATCAAGCTGCCGCAGGATGCGTTCGGTGAAATTCGCAGTTGCTTTACGCGTGAAAGTGAGGCCAAGAATCGAATCAGGCTCAAGGCCGTCACGATACATGAGGTAGAGGGCACGCAGCGACATCACTTCGGTTTTTCCAGACCCGGCGCCGGCAACCACGAGAGTGGGAACGCTGTCAGCTTCAACTACTTTGGCCTGGTCCGGCGAAAGCATGATCTTCTTCTGTCCCGGTTCAAGCTGGGCATTAAGAGTTTCTACAAACTCCATTGCGTTGAGTGTCACTACAGGGTCCTCCTTCCTTCATCTTGGGCTGGGCAAATGTTTTTCACCGGACAACTTCGACATATATTCGCATTCGGTGTTGCTAGGAAGGTATTTCCTGCCGCTATTTCCGCAGCAAGTTTTATGGCCTCTGCCAGTTGCTCTCGCTGGTCTGAAACAACCGGGTCACTATCCTTGCGTTCACCCTTGTTAAAGAGGGAATGTTGGATGTACTTGTCTGGAGATTTTTCCCTAAGTGCTAGTAAACGCGCCTTCTGCACGTTCTCACCGCGAGCATTCAGCGCGAACTGATAAGCTGCCAGTTGCAGGTGGTTCTGCGTTTCTTTTTGTGATGGGACTCTGCCCGTCTTGATGTCTGTAACGACTACACCATCTTCAGTGTGTTCGAGCCTGTCGATTCGGCCCGCGATGCGCAGTTTGGTTCCACCAATATCAACAACTTGCGCAAACGGGTGCTCGATGTCGACCGTCTTGCCCTTCCAAGCTTCGAGGTAGTCGGCAAGCTTCTTGACCTTCTCTAATGTGCTTTCATATTCAGCCATGCCGAGGGAAGTCTCTCGGTCGAAATACTCGTCATCCCAGAGCTCATCCAAGTGCGATTTAAGTTCTTCAAAGTCTGCTTCGGGCCATTCTTCTGCCAATTTGTGGACCAGATTTCCTGTCAAGATCGCCTCACTTGCAGGCACTGAACCACCGTGGCGAGTCAAGAACCATTTGGCAGGACAATCAATCAGGGTTTCAATTTGTGAGGGCGAAAGCGTAACCATCTGCTTAGACTCATCTGCCGTGGAAGTGAGCCCACCGACACCATTCCACACGCGCGGATTAGCATGGTCTATGCCCGCTAAAGCAAGTAGTGCGAGGAGGGTTGCATACAGGTGGGCATCGTCTTCTACTAGGCGTTGCGCTAGCTTTTGGCGTAGCGTGCCCACCAGTGATCGCGTATCGATGCCTGAGGGCACCGGGGTTACCGGAAGGTGGTATCCGTCAATCAGAGGGGTTCCTACCCATTTAGCTAAGCGGTAGACGAATTGAGAGGGAACGTCATCCTCATTTTGCACCGCCGATACGTGCAAGGCGGATTTGGCTCTCGAAACCGCCGCTGCGAGCTGGCGATACTCCTCGGTTAACCTAGCCTTCCTTCTCGCCCTTCCCGTATTCCATGATTTTTGATTTGCCCACTCCTGCGGGCTCAGGGAGCGCAACTGTGCGATGTCGCCAGCCTGACTCAGCTGGTCACGAAGAGCTAAGTTGGGCCAAGTGCCATCTTGCATTGAGGCCAAGTAAACGACGTCCCACTCCTGCCCCACGGCCTCAGATACCGTCAAGATCTGCACGCCAATTGGCCGCTTGCCTGTCTGTGCAAGAGTGTCTGTGGGCAAACGCTGCGAAAGGAACTCACTGGAGAAGTGCTCCGCACTCGCTCCCGGATTACGTTGTTGCCACACGTCCGCGCTTCTAAACAGCGACACGACTGCGTCCAAGCGCTCATCAAACACGGCCGAGTCAGTGCCCGGCTGAATAGCGCGCTGACGCCATTCCTCAGTGACATCTGCTAGTTCCCAAAGCTCCCACAGGGCAATCTGCGGGCTTTCACTACGGACCTTACGCCCAAGTTTTAGCAGGTCGAATGCCTTTGTGACATCATCTAGTACTTCTGCCAGGCCAACTTTGCGGACGTATTCTTTCAACGCCTGAACCTCGGGCTTATCAGAAGCGAGGTCCTCACACATTTGCAGGACCGACTTTACGTCCGCATCAATACGCGCCCGGTACACATCGCTCAGTTTGCGTAGCTTGGCTGTATGAGCGTTTACTAGTGGGCTTCTAAGTAGCCGGTCAAAAAGCTCGAAATCAGTAGGGCCAAACGGATCTGAGCTGAGCAGCAAAAGCAAGATCGAGGTAGTCTGATTTGCCGCATACACCGTTGCGCGGCTTCGAATGGTGCTCTCAATACCATTACGCATCAAACTGAAATGCAGGCGCTTCACATCCGCACTATTGCGAGTGATAACGACCTGCCGATCCAGTGGCACGGATCTGCTGATACCGGGACCACGCCCCAATTGGTAGCGCGTAATCATGCGAGCAATCGCATTGGCCTCCTGCGCAGCAGAACCGTAGGTATTAACTGAAAGACCAGAGCTATCCTCTCTAGAATCAACCGCGCCCATTAGGCGATGGCGCGCATCATGGCGGACAGTGGTCTGCTCCGAAACTCGTTGCACGACAGCTCTAAGTGTCTGGTTTCCTCTGTGCGTAGGTCCAAGGTAAAAGCTCTTTGCCCCTAGTCGATCTGCAAAGCGAACATCGAGATGCGGCTCGCCACCGCGATACACCGAGACTGCGACATCAGAGTCTGCGGTCACCACAATCCGTGTTCCGACCGCGTGTAGCGCTTCGAGCAAGCTTAGCGTTGCCCGCGTACAATCCTGCAGGTCATCGACCACTACCGCCGCGGGCACGTCCAGGTTGGCCACCACTCCCTCACTGCCAGCGTCCTCATGCCAACGGGTTATGATCTGTGCCGCCCGCTCTTGCAGTTCGGCAGATTCAAAGTGGCTCACAGTATCACCGGATTCACGCAAGGACTGCTCCTGCCAGATCTGCATGAGGCGCCCGGTTGCCACCCAAATTCCGCGCTCTAAATCGCGGCCCACGCTCTCTAGTTTGTGACCGTCCCAGCCGGCCTCACGTGCCCTGGCCATGAGGTTGCGAATCTGCATGCGAAACTCGGGCATCCCCAAAGCGTCATTCAAAGATTCTGGCCACTCCACCAGCTGAGCTTCGATGGCTTCGGCCAGTGCCAAGTCTTCCTGCGCGCCCGTCAGCAACTGCGGGGCCGGCTGCGGGTCCTTACGTTCTACATACCACTTCGACACGAACGAATACGCGAGCGCAACCGGCGTGCGTACAGGCCGCACAATTCCAGGCAGAGCATGCTCCCCCGCGCTTTGCAACAGATCTACACGCAACCTGTCCGGTGCCAGAATAAACACATCACCGCCCAACTTTTTACGCAACTGGTGCGCAACTTCGAGAGCCACTGACGTGCGGCCAGAGCCTGGGCAACCGCGGATAACTGCCGGCCCGTCATGGCTGACCACTTGATGAACCACTTCTTCGTTCGCCTGGTCAAGCACTCCGAAATCGGCGGGACGGCCAAGAGCAAGCCGCACCTCGCTACAAGTTTGCGCGCGATTTGTTGTCATGGTTGTATTCCACCACAGGGGTCGGACAAAAGTTTTGAAAGTGGCATCGAGCATCGCGAAAGCGCCTCGTTATGCCTACGATAGGAACAAACGACGATAGGAAAACTATGATCATTCAGATTGGAATTACGGGCGTTACACGCGAGCTTTCTTTCGAAGTGAAGATGAGTGAGGACGAGCTTTTCAGCAAAGTTCGCGAAGCACTGGAGGGAAAGACGAACCTTGAGTTCACCGACGCGAAAGAACGCCGCGTCATCATTCCAAGCGACAAGCTCGGTTACGTCCTCGTAGCTGAATCCAAGCGCGGACCGGTGGGCTTCACCGTATAGCAACGCCAATCAAGAACGGTCGGACCAAAGCAGGGTCCGACCGTTTTTGATGCAAGAGTTCTCACGCGTGAGACCAACCGGCCTCCGCCTCATCTAGGCGTGCAAGTGCACGGCGGAGAGGCGCTCCTTGTGAGCCTTGGAAACACGATCCATCAGCTCATCCGCATCGGTTCCCGAAATGATCTCCGGGTTGGTGAACAAGAACGCGCGCACCAGAGAAAGGGCTTCGCCCCCAACTCGCCTGGTCCACAAAGATAGGCGTGCCTCGAGCTGTTTATCTGCCGCGACGGCCGGCTCAAGACGTTCTCGAACCCAATCGCCGTGGCCAAAATCGTTTACGTCTTTCGCGTATTCTTCCTGCCCCTGCAGGTGCGCGATTTCGCGTAGCGCGTCCGTAAAAATACCGATAGCAACATAGGTCTTCGTCATGCGCTCCCACCACGTTGTTGGGCGCAGGCGCGCATCAATATCATCCAAAAGACCCTCGTATGGCGCGATGGCCTCGGCAATATCTATGTCGGAGTGCTCGGCAACTTTACATACGTACTTGAAGTTCTCCCACGCTTTACCCGACATGTTCGCCATGTCCACGTGCTCCCAAGCTTTTGGCGCTTGGTCACCATCCTTTGCAAGACGAGTTTGCGCCGCAATCGCCGCGTAAGCTCCGATGCCCAACAAGTTCTTATAAGAATCGTTACTAGCAGTCAAAGTAGCCTCCAAAGCCTTAGCCCCTTTGCGAAGTTTCCATTCCATACTACGTTGAGGACCTGGAAAGTAACCGGTTTGGGACGAGTTTTACACCGCCTCACACCGCTTAGTGATCAACGGCACTAAACGCGCGCGCCACAAAAATACTGCTACTCTGAAGAAGAACATGCCGTTCGCACCGGAATGGTTTTTGGCACGCAAAAGATTTTTCTTTAATGAATTGCGCGAGCGGTACCACACCTACTTTCACTTTGTTGAGGCTCCCAGGGCGTGCAGGCGAGCTCCAAAGTGAGAAAGACTCACGCTACTTTGCTTGATAAAACTGAAGAAACTAAAACCTACTCTGCCGGCGTTGTGAACCTTGAAGGCGTTGCCCTTCCAGAAAACACAGATGAAGCAAAAGCTGACATCGAAGGCGACGTCACCAAAGAAGAACTAGCGCAAAAAACATTTGCCGATTTTGGCGTGGCCGCAGATTTCGCGGAGGCACTGGCCAAGAAGGACATTACCTACCCGTTCCCTATCCAGGCTCTGACATTACCCGTCGCTTTAGGCAAGCGCGACATCATCGGCCAAGCGAAGACAGGAACCGGTAAGACCCTCGGCTTTGGCCTGCCCCTCCTCATGCACGTTGTTCGCCCCGACGACCCGGACTACGCGAACAAAGTGCACTTCCCGGACCTTCCCCAGGCCCTCGTAATCCTGCCCACGCGCGAACTGTGTAAGCAGGTGACTCGTGACCTCCGCGAGGCGGCCGCTAACACCTCCATTCGCGTAACCGAAATCTACGGCGGTGCAGCCTTTGATCCCCAGATCGAGCAGCTCAAGAGCGGCACCGACGTCATTGTGGGAACGCCCGGACGCCTCATTGACCTTTTGAAACGCAAGGTTCTAAAGCTCACTAACGTGCACACGCTGGTGCTTGACGAAGCCGACGAAATGCTGGATCTAGGATTTCTACCCGACGTAGAAATTCTCATGTCGCGCGTTCCTGCGGACAGGCACGTCATGCTTTTCTCAGCCACTATGCCCGGCGAGGTGGTGGCACTGGCTCGCCGCTACATGCGTCAACCAACCCACATTCGCGCCCAGGATCCTGAGGATTCCTCTCCCACTGTTGCCAGTGTCAAACAAGTGATCTACAGGTGCCACGCCCTCAATAAACTCGAGGTTGTCTCGCGCATCCTGCAGGCACGCGGGCGCGGCCTCACCATCATTTTCACGCGTACTAAGCGCACCGCGGCATCAGTATCGCGGGACCTTGCATCGCGCGGCTTCGCCACCGCGGAGCTACACGGGGACCTCGGCCAGGGGGCTCGTGAGCAATCCATGCGCGCCTTCCGAAAAGGCAAGGTTGATGTGCTCGTAGCAACCGACGTGGCTGCGCGCGGCATTGACGTTGACGACGTCACGCACGTGATCAACTACCAGTGCCCCGAAGATGAAAAGACCTACGTACACCGCATCGGCCGCACCGGCCGCGCGGGTGCATCCGGCACTGCTGTTACGTTCGTGGACTGGGACGACGTACCGCGCTGGCGCCTCATCTCTAACGCGCTGGGCCTAGGCGTGCCCGAACCACTGGAGACCTACCACACCTCCGAGCACCTCTACACCGACCTTGACATCCCCACGGACGTCACCGGCAGACTTCCCCGCAGTGAGCGCACGCGCGCCGGGCTTGAGGCAGAAGAGTTCGTTGATGTTTCTGGCAAGGGCGAGCGCGCCCGCGGACGGGGAACCCGCAGGTCCGGCTCACGTGGGAGAAGCGGACAAAAGCGTGAGCGTAAACGCACTCGTCGCGGCGGCGCCGCCTCTCACAACTCGGGTGAACGCAAATCAAGCCGAAGCAAATCGGCCGATTCTGCGCGGGGCAAAGCCAGGAAAAACCAAGCTCCCCGCCGCAGGCGCACCCGCACGCGCAAGAACTCAGCCGAGTAAGCGAACCGCAGCAAAACGCCTGCCACCGATACTTAAGGCCGCTAGGGCCACAGAATCGAGAGCCTTCCCTGGCTCTCGATTTCTTGTATCACCTCAACAGGCGTGGTGTTCTCCCCCAACCGGTTGGGCTTACCCGTGCCGTGATAGTCGGAAGAACCCGTCACCAGCAGATCGCGCTCGCGGGCCACCTGTAGCAAGAACTCCTGATCTTCGACCGGATTGTCGCGATGGCGTACTTCGAGGCCGGCCAGACCGGCCTCGGCCATGTTGTAAATCACCTCGATGGGAAGCACCTTTTGGCGGGCGCGAGCCCGCGGATGTGCAATCACAGGGACACCGCCCGCAGCCCGCACTTTCTGTACGGCGACAACGGGGTCCTCCGCCCACAAAAATTGGTAGTAGGGGCCGCGCGGGTGTAGCACCTGCGCGAACGCCTCATCTCGCGAGCTAAACGAACCCGCCCTGATCAGCGCGTCTGCAATATGTGGGCGTCCTACCACGCGCACGTCTCCGCCTGCTCCCTCAACCACGTCTTCCCAGGTGATCGGGTAGTCCTGCGAGATCTTTTCAACCATGATCTTCGCGCGGTCCCGGCGGGACCGCAGCACCTTCTGGCTGGCTTCAACCAGCGCGGGATCTTGCGGATCATGCAGGTAGCTCAACAGGTGAACCGTTATTCCCTGCCAGGCGCAAGACATTTCCATACCGCGAAGCAGAGCAACACCGGCTGCGTGAACTTCGCGCGCAGCTTCGCTACTGCCGGTGGTGACATCGTGATCGGTAAGCCCCACCATGTCCAGCCCCGCATCGGCGGCCCTGCGCATCAGTTGCGCGGGCGTGTCCGTCCCATCCGAATGGTTTGAATGAGTGTGCGGATCAATCTTCAACATGTCTCCAGCTTAAGCGGCCCTCTAGCGGGATGACTATTGCCCAGCAAAGTTAGACAATAGGCACATGAGTGAAAAAGAATCAGTAGAACAATCCATGGCTGCGCGCGGCAACAATCGTTCCCGCCGCCCCAACTCGCAAGCATTCAAAGACTTCATAGGCACTAACTGGGGGCCGCGTTCATCCGAATTGCCGTCCCGAGCAGAGGTTGCCGACTATTTGCAGGCGCGTCACGACCTCGTTGGCGAAGCTTTTAAAGGTGAGCGCCTAGTTATCCCCGCCGGCGGATTGAAGGTCCGCAGCAATGACACGGACTACAGATTCCGCGCCCATTCCTCGTTTGCGCACATGACGGGCCTAACGGGAGAGCTTGAACCCGACTCGGTTGTAGTGCTTGAACCCACCGAAGATGGATCCGCGCACACGCATGAGGCTGTTCTTTACTTCAAACCGCGCGCCTCACGCTCATCCGAGGAGTTCTACGCGGACTCGCGCTACGGCGAATTCTGGGTTGGGGCGCGACCCTCATTGGAAGAGATGGAGGCGCTCACCGGCCTTAAGGTACGCCATATTGATACATTGCGCGACTCGCTCTCAAAGGACGCTGGACAGGTTTCCTTACGCGTTGTACGCGAGGCCGACGTCAACGTGACCGCCCTGGTTGACGAGATCCGCCAGCAGGTGGGCCTCCCCCACGGCAACGACGCGCAGGCAATCGATGATGCCCTCCAGCAACAGCTCTCTGAAATCCGTTTGAAGAAGGACGCGTGGGAGCTTCGCGAAATGCAAAAGGCTGTCGACGCCACTAAGGAAGGCTTCGAAGAAATCATCAAGCAACTTCCTCGTGCATCTAACCATCCACGCGGTGAACGCGTTGTGGAGGGAGCATTTGGTGCTCGCGCCCGCGAGCTGGGCAACGGTCTGGGCTATGACACGATCGCAGCGTCGGGTAACCACGCAAACACGTTGCACTGGATTGATAACGACGGTGAGGTTAAAGACGGCGATCTGATCCTGGTTGACGCCGGTATTGAGCTTGACTCGCTTTACACCGCTGATATCACGCGAACCATGCCCGTTAGCGGCAAGTTCACGCCGGTGCAGGCTAGGGTTTACAACGCTGTACTGGATGCGTGCGAGGCTGCACTGGCCGTAGCGAACAAGCCCGGCGCTCGCTTCCGCCACGTGCACGAAGCCGCGATGGAGGTCATTGCCCAGCGCTTGGAAGAGTGGGGCATCCTGCCTGTTCCAGCTGCAGAATCGCTGAAAGTAGAGTCCCAACTTCACCGCCGTTGGATGCCGCACGGAACCAGCCACCACCTCGGTTTGGACGTGCACGACTGCGCGCAGGCAAGGCGCGAAATGTACCTGGATGCAGTGCTGGAGCCCGGCATGGTGTTCACCATCGAACCCGGCCTTTACTTCCGCGCTGATGACCTCGCAATTCCCGAAGAATACCGCGGTATTGGCGTGCGTATTGAAGATGATGTTGTTGTGAATGAGGACGGCTCTGTCACTCGCATTTCGGAGGACATCCCCCGCACGGTAGCTGACGTTGAGGCCTGGATCGAGCGGGTACAAAACTCCTAGAACCCTCGATAACGTCTGCTCAAAAAGACTTCAGGCAAATAAAAATTGCGGCCAAGCGGCCGCAATTTTTATTGTCCTCTACCCGGCTTACCGGTTCGGGTTATCATTTGACTCACCCGGCTGGCCTGCAGGGTCACTCGATTCCGATTCGGGCACCTCGCCGTAAGCAGGCTCTGCCGCATCTGCCACGCCTGCGCTTTCAGGCGCTACCGGTGCTGGCGTCGCCGACTCTGGGCCGCCGACACCAGACTGCATGCGCGCCTGGTGGGCTTCACGCTCGCTTGGGCTGAGACGCACGCCGTACTTAGGTTGCTCTCCGGGGCGTGAGCCGAAGGCGCTCGGCTTAGACAAGTCCTCGACAGGACGGGTCGGCTGGGGATCACGAGTCAGGTTGCCCGGGGTGCCTCGCAAAACTTGGCGGAACTCACCGGCTCCCTCTTTCGCTAAAATTGCGTAACGCGCGGCAACCACTTGCGTTGCAGACGTGAAATCACGCTTGCCCCGGCTCAGCGCATACGGCACCGACGCTAGTGACATTCCAAACACGGCGCCCATCGCCATACCAACGATAACGATCGCAAGCGAAGCGTTGGGAGACCAAAGCGCAGAAAACAAGCCAATAAAAAGACCCAGCCAAATGCCCGAGAGGAAGCCATCCCACAAGACTTTGCCCCAAGTCAGACGGCCTGTGATGCGCTCTACGAGCTGCAGGTCCGTGCCCACGATCGCGAGGCCGCGCACGTCAAAAGCCTGGTCAGAAAGGTGATCAACCGCCGCCTGTGCCTCCGCATACGTGCGGTAAGAGGCCACCTCCGTGCCCTGCGCAGGAGTTGGCAAGCCAGTAGCAGAAATTGCTTCAATACGTTTCATACCTTCACTTTTGCAGATTAATCTGCATGTTGCCTCATCAAGTGCCAACTTTTCACTATGAGATGAACCCTTTGGCATTTGTCGGCCTGCTAGCGCCTCAAAGCGATGCCGGAAAGCTCATGATGGCTAGGTCGCGGCAGTCAGAACCCGGGTTTATTAGAAGACCTGGGAGGCGAGTGTGTCGCTTCCCATCGCGCGGCCGGCGCCGCTTTTGGCCGCGCTCAGCTACCCTTGAAGTGTGAGCACTTCAGACCACAAACTTGCCCCGCGCGGCACGCGTGTATTCGTAGGAAAAGTTGCCGGAACCGGCGTTTTTGACCCCATCGGAGACCAGGTGGGGCGCATTTATGATGTGGTTTCCATCATGCGTGTGAACCGCGCGCCCGACGTGGTGGGCTTCGTTGTGGAGGTTTCAAACCGACGCCGCGTGTTTGTTCCAATTTCGCGCGTCACCGCCATCGAACCGGGTGCGGTTATCACCACGGGCCTGCTGAACATGCGTCGTTTTACCCAGCGCGAGGCCGAAACGCTCATCATCTCCCAATTGTTTGACCGCGTGGTATCCATGCGCGATGGTTCAGGCGAGGTCCGTATTCGCGACGTGGGCATGGAGCAGCGCCTGCCTCGCGAATGGCGAGTAACGGAACTATTCGTAGAACGCGTTACCAAATCAACGTTTGGTTTTAAACGCGCTGGCGAAAGCATGCTGGTGTCCGTTTCCGACGTGACGAAACTGTCCACACAGGTTGGTGTGCAGGACGCCACCAGCCTGATTGCGTCCACGCATGACATGAAGGCAGCAGACCTCGCTGACATTATTCGCGACCTTCCCGAAGAACGCATGTACGAGGTAGCCTCACAGCTTTCCGATGAGCGCCTCGCTGACGTGTTGGAAGAGCTCCCCGAGGATGACTCGGTGTCGATCCTCGAACGGCTCCAGGCGAAGCAAGCCGCAGATGTGCTCGACGTGATGCAGCCGGATGACGCCGCCGACCTCATCTCTGAACTAGCGCCCCTAACCGCGCAAAACCTGCTGAACCTCATGGAGCCTGAAGAGGCCGAGGACGTGCGCCGACTCATGCGCTATGACGATGACACTGCCGGTGGCCTTATGACCACCGAGCCCGTGATTTTGCCGCCGGACGCAACCGTGGCCCAGATGCTGGCAAACGTGCGAAACAAAGACATTCCACCCGCCCTCGCCGCCATGGTTATTGTTGCGAGGCCGCCGCTAGAAACTCCTACGGGCAAGTTCATTGGCGTGGTACATATTCAGCGGGCACTACGCGAACCACCGCAATCACTACTCGGAACTATCGTCGATACTGACATCGAAACAGTTGATCCGCAGCGTTCCATCCGGTCGATCACCAAAACGCTTGCAATGTACAACCTGACGGCCGTTCCGGTAGTGGATGAGCACGGGCACGTACTGGGCGCTATTTCGGTTGACGACGTGCTCGATAACCTATTGCCAGAAGACTGGCGCGATCTGGACGACGAGTTTTAAGGGGGTTTGAATGGCTGAGCGACTAGATACTCCGCTAACCAGGCGACGTTGGCTACCGCGTATCAACCTTGAATCCGAGGGCGTAGGGCGCGTAGCTGAAGCTATCGCCCGCTTCTCTGGTACCCCGCAGTTCCTCATCTACCTAACTATCTTCGTGTTCGCGTGGCTGGGGTGGAACACGTTTGCTCCGGCTCACCTGCAGTTCGACAAGGCCGAGCTCGGGTTCACTGCCCTCACATTGATGCTGTCCCTGCAGGCCTCCTATGCGGCTCCTCTGATTTTGCTTGCGCAGAACCGCCAAGATGACCGCGACCGCGTTACTGCCGAACAAGACAGGCACCGCGCCGAGCGCAACCTTGCCGACACCGAGTACCTCACGCGCGAGATCGCGGGATTACGTCAGGCCTTGGGCGACGTTGCTACCCGCGACTTTGTGCGCTCTGAGATACGCGACCTGCTAGAAGAGATTTTTGAACACGACCTTGCTCGCGATAAGTTGCGCGAGACACAAGAAAGCGACGAGGTTAAAGAAGCTGACGCGGATCAGTAGCCGCTCACTCAAGTTATAACCGTTGCCCGCGGTGGTATGCGGGAATAACGGGCGGCGCTCAAACGCACGCGCGAATGACTACCCGCGACCCTTAAAATCAACTCCGCGACTTGCTAACTACTCTTCGGATGGATCTGCATCCGGCTGGCTAAAGCTGGCAAGCGCATCTACAACGGTCTGAGCGAAAATCTTCGCGCCGTCATCATCTGGATGCACGTAGTCAGAAGCCAGCAGGTCAGTGTGATCGCGAATCGCGGCGTTCCAGTCCGCTACCCGTGCAACATCGGAATGCTTCTGAGCGAACTCGCGAATGAGGCTCGCCGACGGTTCAACCCAAGTGGTTCGCGCGGGCCCAAAACCAGTTACGAGAACGAGGCGCCGATCCGGCCCGATGGTTTTTAGCATGTCATCAAGCTGGCCTGGATCCACCGGTCCGTTGGTGGCCAGAGCAACCACCACGTACGTGCGCAGTGATCCGTCCTCGGCAGCGGCATGCATGCGGCCAATGCCCTGGTACACCCAGCGCGACACCTCTGCATCAATCTGCACGCCCGGTAGCAATTCTTGAAGGTGCGCGGCCGAAGCCACCGTCACGGAGTCGCCGTAAACCACTGTGTTCTCCCCCGTAGCAGGGTTCAACGTCGGCTCCGGCTCTTCTGTGGGAGCCTGTGTTGGGACCTCCGTGGGCGCCTCCGTAGGTTGAGAGCCACCTTGCAACGCATGCTGGCCACGCTCCACAGCAATCTGCGCCTGCGTTTTCTCGGGCGCCGAAAGTAAGAAACCAAGTACGGTGCCAACCACCACAACAGCGACGAGGCCGGGCGCCATGATCCGGCGGTAGCTTTGCCACTGCGGAGCCTTCGGCATTGGCGTGGAAGGGTCGATCAAGTCCCACGAGGGGCCGAGCCACCGCTTAATAGTTGCGCCAATCCCCTCTTGCCGCATGGGAACCTCAACGTATCGATACGAGAGGGTAGCGGCCAACACCGACCCGGCAATAACGATCAGCGCAATCAGTATCACGGGTGCGGCCGGCAGCATCTTGCCGGCGATTACCCACAGCGGCCAATGCCACAGGTAGATCCCATATGAGCGCTCCCCCAGCCACACCAGGGGGCGCGCGTCCAACAGGTTTGCGAGGAGGTGGCCGGGCCCGCCCGCCTCGTCAATCTGCGGGAGGAATCCCTGAATCAAACCCAGGGTAGCCACCACCGCGATGAGCGTGCCCCACGGGTACACCCACGCGCGGTCATCGGGGATGAGGAACCAGGTACTCACGATGATGGCAAGGCAAATCCATGCGAGGAGGCCGCGCAACCACTTTTGCCACCCGGCCACAACCTTGTCCGGCATGCCCATCGGGTCGGTTGCCACCATTGCGAGGGCCGCGCCGAGCATCAGGCCAAAAGCGTGCGAATCCGTACCCTGGTAGGCGCGCGTGAACTCGGTTGTATCTGAAACCCAAAAGGCCATCAAACCGGCCGAAATTACCGCGAGCGTCAAGGGCACCGCAGGGCGCCACTTGGGGGGCAAGAACAAAATGCCCACCACCGCTAGCGGCCACAAAAGATAAAACTGCTGTTCCACAGCCAAGGACCACACGTTTGTCCATAAATGTGGCTGTGTCTGGTTGAAATAGGAAACGCCCTGCGAGATTTCCACCCAGTTGTATGAGAATGTGAGGACGCCTACGAACTGCGGCAAAATGCCCACCAGCAGATCGCGATTCAAAAGGCCGGCCACGATCAGGGTTATCACCGACATCAGCCCCACTGCGGGGAGCAGGCGGCGAATGCGGCGCAACCAGAACGACTTCAAGTTGATGCCGCCAAACCGCTGATTTTCGCGGATTAGGAGGGCAGTAATCAAAAATCCAGAGAGGACGAAGAACACGTCTACGCCCAAGAAACCACCAATCGCCACTCCTGGAATCAGGTGGTAAGCGAGCACTGCAGCGGCCGCGAGCGCGCGTAGCCCGTCCAGTCCGCGAACTCGCCGAGCGGGGGTGCGCGCCTCGGGTCGGCGTGGAGCTTGCAACTCCTGCTTGCCCATTACGGCCGACGCTTGTTTGCGCACTGGCTCACCATTCACCTATTGCAACCCGCCTCGTAAATTAATAGCCCCGAGATTTTCTTGCCTCTTAGACTAACCCCGTAAGGCATCCCATCCATGGACCGACTAGTATGGCGTGTATGAGTATCCTTACAGAAGAACAGGTGCGCGAAGCGCTCAGTTCCGTCATCGACCCTGAAATTCAGCGGCCAATCACCGAGCTGAACATGGTGGGAGATATCGAAATTGACGACGGCAATGTGATCGTCAACATTTTGCTCACCACCGCGGGTTGTCCGCTTAAGCACACCATTAACGAGCAAGTTGAGAAGACCCTTTCTGCCCTCGAAGGCGTGACCGGTGTGCGCGTCATCATGGGCGCCATGAATGAGGAGCAGCGCAAAGCTCTACGCGAACAGCTAAACGGCGTCGTTGAGGAACGCGAGATTCCATTCGCCCAGCCCGGCTCTCTAACGCGCGTCATTGCGGTGACCTCGGGGAAGGGCGGAGTTGGAAAGTCTTCCGTAACCGCGAACCTCGCAGCGGCAATGGCAAAGCAAGGTTTGAAGGTTGGCGTGGTTGACGCCGACATTTATGGTTTTTCAATTCCTCGCATGATGGGCGTTGAACACGAACCGCAGGTTATTGACGGCATGATCATTCCGCCTATTGCTAACGGCGTTAAGGTCATGTCGATCGGCATGTTTGTGCCGGATGGCCAGGCAGTTGTGTGGCGCGGCCCTATGTTGCACCGCGCAATCCAACAGTTCCTTGCAGACGTGTTCTGGGGCGACCTAGATGTGCTTCTGCTTGACCTTCCGCCGGGCACGGGCGACGTTGCCATCTCTATCCCGCAGCTTCTGCCCACGGCTGAGATCCTAGTTGTAACCACGCCACAGCTGGCCGCAGCTGAGGTTGCCGAGCGCGCCGGATCCATCGCGGGTCAAACTCGCCAGCGCGTTGTTGGCGTAGTGGAGAACATGTCTTACCTGCCCCAGCCTGACGGCACGCACCTGAACCTATTTGGTGAGGGCGGTGGATCTACCGTTGCGGCGCGCCTATCCAGTGCTCTTGGCTACGAGGTGCCACTGCTAGCACAGATTCCGCTAGATGTGGACCTGCGCGAAGGCGGAGACGAGGGCAAGCCCGTTGCCCTGTCCGAATCGCCCGCATCGACCGTGCTGAATGGCCTTGCCGCAAAGCTTGGCAAGCATGCACGCGGCCTTGCAGGGCGCCAGCTGGGTGTAACCCCCAAATAAGACCGGCCCTAGATAAGCAAAGGTGGTGGAGCAGTTCAGATGAACTGCTCCACCACCTTTATCCAAACTATTTCCATACTTATTTGCGGTGCTTTAACGTCTTCGCCCTTGTCTTCATGGTTGGCGAGGACGACGTGCGGATCCGCCTGGGTTTGACCGGCGCCGCAGGTGCGGGAGTCGGCCTAGCCTGAGTAAGCTGAACCCCCTCGGCCTTCGTTGCCGATTGCGCTGGCATCTTGCCGGTACCACTCGATTTAGGAGCGGACGGTCTAGATGAGGGCGGCATCGGGGAAAGCGGATTCATGAGCTTCTTCCACTCATCCATCTCCTCTTGCACGGCCTCGCGAATCAAACGACGCGGATCATACTGGCGCGGATCGAGCTTTGACAGATCAACCTGCTTGAAGTCATCCCCCATCTGATCATCCAGCGTAGCCCGCCACTTCGTGAGTTGTAAGCGCGTGCTCTTCACAATGCGCGTCACGCCCTTTGCCACCGCCGGCATCCTCGAGGGGCCCACAACCAGCATGATGACCACAAGGATCACCAAGAATTCACCGCCACTGATTGAAAAACCCATAACCCCATTCTAATCGTCCACGAAACTATTAGCCCAAGACGATAAACTATACGCAACTGCGCAAAATTTTTCGGGAAAGGGGCGCATCATCGCTACCGATAAGGCACTCAGCTGGTCCTACTGCGAGGAATTCGTACCCGAGGGCGAGGTTTTAATGGCCACGCGCCTCCAGGCCGAAGAGCTCGGATGCACGCCCATCTCACCTGGCACCGGAGCAACCCTGCGCTCCCTCGTTGCCGCGTGCGGCGCCAAAGCAGTAGCTGAAATCGGCACGGGCACGGGCGTTTCCGGACTGTGGCTACTATCCGGCATGAGCGAAGACGCCGTCCTCACCAGCATTGACTTTGACGCGGAACACCATCGCGTTGCCCGCGCCGCATTTGCCGCGGCGGGAATGAGGCCACCGCGCACCAGGCTCATTACCGGGCGCGCACTCGATGTGCTCCCCCGCATGGCCTCACGTACCTACGACCTCATGTTCCTAGACGGAGCCGTTAGCGAAACCCCCGAATACGTTGAGCACGCAACGCGTATGCTCCGCCCCGGTGGTCTCATGATCATTGCGCACGCCCTCTGGCACGACCAGGTAGCAGACCCAGCCAGGCGCGAACCAGACACGGTTGCCATGCGCCAGCTGGCCAAAGATATTGCGGACTCCAGCAACTGGGTCACCCAGATCCTCCCCGTAGGCGATGGGCTGCTCGTGGCCATCCGCCGATAAACAAAGCCAAACAAAAATGGTGCCGGCAGATGGCCGGCACCATTTTTGTAAACGCTAAGAAATCGCCTCTTGAAGTTCCTTCGCAAGCACCTTCGCTTCATCAGGCGTGAGCTCAACAACCAGGCGCCCACCACCCTCAGAAGGAATACGCATCACGATTCCGCGCCCCTCCTTGGACGCCTCCATAGGGCCATCTCCAGTACGAGGTTTCATTGCAGCCACGTGTAAATTCCTTCCCCTCGTCTACGGGCGATCACGATTTAAGCCGCCCTATACCCCTTTTATTCTATCGCGACACGTGAGTTTCGGCATGACAGAGCGCAAAACTGCCCGCATTCACACCACTACTGGTCACATTCACATGCGCTGATCGCGCGAGCGTTTGATGTCGTCAGCGAGGAAATCTTCTATCACTGCCATGGCTTGCTCGGGTGTATCCACAAGGTGGATCAAATCCATATCGTCCTCGTGAATCATTCCCTCTTTCACCATCACGTTTTGTAACCAATCCAGCAGACCGCCCCAGTAGGAGCTATCAACCAGCACTATTGGGAAACGGCGAATCTTCTCGGTCTGTACCAGCGTGAGCGCTTCAAACAGCTCATCAAATGTGCCAAAACCACCCGGCATCACCACAAAACCTTGCGAGTACTTCACAAACATGAGTTTGCGCGTAAAGAAGTAGCGGAAGTTCACGCCCAGATCAACCCACTTGTTCATGCCCTGCTCGTGGGGTAGCTCAATGCCGAGGCCAACCGAAACTCCGCCCGCCTCAACCGCGCCCCTATTCGCAGCCTCCATGATTCCCGGGCCACCGCCCGTAATCACAGCTAGGCCCCGTTCGGCAAGCATCCGGCCCATCTTGTGCGCAAGCGCGTAATCCTCACTCTCGTGATGTGTGCGCGCCGAACCGAACACTGAAATCGCAGGGCCCACCTCTGAAAGCGCGCCAAACCCCTCCACAAGCTCGGACTGGATACGAAGCACGCGCCACGGGTCCGAATGGATCCAATCCGCATCAGACTGCGGCTTCAGCAAATACGCATCGGTGGTCTCTTTGGGCACCTGCCTACCCCTGTACAGGAGCGGGCCGCGCCGGTAAGTTGGACGTTTCGTTTTTGGGCTCACTTTTTCTCCACAATCAGTGCAACATTCTGGCAACCTCGGACAAAGTGCCCGAAATCGATGGATAAACCGTGTATGCCGAAGACAGCTGATCAACCGTCATACGGTGTGTCACCGCGAGCGTCAGCGGGAAAATCTGTTCTGATGCGCGCTCGCAAACAATCACCCCACCCGTGATCACACCCGTGTCAGCTTCGGCAAAAATCTTCACAAAACCATCGCGAACACCCTGCATTTTTGCCCGCGGATTACGCGCAATAGGTAGCTGTGCGATCTTGATGTTCATGTGATTCGACCTCGCCTGATCTTCGGTCATACCAACCGTGGCAACCTCGGGCAAGGTGAAAATAGTGGAACCAACGAGGGACACATCTAGGGGCGTCACTGCATCTCCAAGGGCGTGCCACATCGCTATGCGTCCCATTTGCGCGGCCACCGAAGCCAGCGGGAACACGCCCGTACAATCCCCTGCCGCATACACGTGCGAGGCAGAGGTGCGCGAGACCCGGTCCACCTCAATGTGGCCGCGCTCAGTCAGGCGAACCCCGGCTTCCTCCAAGCCAATCCCCTTCGTGGACGGCACTGAACCCACCGCGATCAGCACGTGGGAGCCACTTAGAACCTCGCCCGATTCCAGCTCAACTTCAACGCCCTGTCCGGTGCGCCTAGCGGCCTTGGCACGCGCATGACCTTTGATCACCATTCCGCGCCTCTCAAACACGTCTTCGATCAAGCGAGCCGCGTCCTCATCCGCATTCGGTAGCACGCGATCGCGCGAGGACACCAGCGTCACCTTGGTGCCAAGCACCTGGTAGGCGCCCGCAAGCTCCGCGCCCGTCACGCCCGAGCCGATTACAATCAAATGCTCTGGCGGCTCCTTCATGCCGTACAGCTGTACCCAGTTCAAGATTCTCTCGCCATCAAATGGCGAGCCGGGCAATGCGCGCGGGCGCGCCCCCGTGGCGATCAGCACCACGTCGGCACGTAGCGTCATCTCGATCTGATCCCTAGCGGCCTCTTCCCACCCCTTCGACACGAACACCTCGCGAGTGCCATCGGGAAGTAGCGAAGCCCCGATCTTGCCCACGCCATCAACCACGTTCACGCCCAGGACCTCCAGGCCCGCGCGAATGTCACGGGACTGGGCGCTTGCCAAAGCGCGCACGCGCTCATTAATCCTCATCAAATCAGCCGTGGGGCTGTCCGTTCCCACGCCGATACCGAGTTCTTCCGCCTGCTCTGTTTGTGTCAACCACTGTGCGGTAGCAATGAGCGTCTTAGACGGCACCACATCCGTCAACACTGCCGCGCCACCCAAGCCCTGGGCTTCCACCAGCGTGACTTTGGCACCAAGTCGAACCGCGACCGTCGCGGCCTCATATCCACCCGGACCGCCGCCAATAATTACAACCTCCGAGCCCTCTCTAACCGGCGACGCTGCCGGCTCAGCCCCCGGGCGGTGCGAACCTGAATCTGCGGCCTGCTCGACGCTAGTCATACGATCAATCCCTCACTAAAATTAATAGGTTGCTTCCCCATTGTTACCTATCAAGTGGTTCACCATCACAATTTTCCAGTAAAATAGATGGTTATGAATGAAACCAGCCAAAACAATGAACTAGACGTTAATGACCCTTTTGGAAAAGCTGAAGAAGCAGCGAAATATATCGCGGATCGCACCGGCGTAAAGCAGCACGACATCGCCCTTGTCCTCGGATCCGGATGGGGCGGAGCAGCCGAACTTATCGGCAAAACCGTAGCTGAAATTCCCGCCCACGAAGTTCCCGGCTTTTCCAAGCCAGCAGTTGAAGGCCACGTGGGTCTAACCCGCTCCATCGAACTTCCCAGCGGCAAGCACGCCCTGGTCCTTGGATCACGCACGCACTACTACGAAGGACGCGGCGTACGCGCCGTGGCCCACGGTATCCGCACCGCCGCGGCAACCGGCGCGAAAATCGCGGTACTCACCAACGGGTGTGGCGGCCTACATCCCGAATGGACACCGGGCCAGCCCGTCCTCATCAGCGATCACATCAACCTCACAGCGGCTTCGCCCCTAGAAGGTGCAACCTTCGTTGACCTGACCGACCTGTACTCGCAAAGGCTTCGCGACCTCGCCCACGAAATTGACCCGACCATTCCCGAAGGCGTCTACTGCCAGTTCCGCGGGCCTCACTATGAAACCCCCGCAGAAGTGCAAATGGCGAAGGTTCTAGGCGCCGACCTGGT
The DNA here is from genome assembly GCF_000758775.1 of Actinomyces sp. S4-C9. NCBI lineage: Bacteria > Bacillati > Actinomycetota > Actinomycetes > Actinomycetales > Actinomycetaceae > Actinomyces > Actinomyces sp. S4-C9. The sequence continues at coordinate 220,091 of NZ_JRMU01000001.1, forward strand.
TGGAATGTCTACCACCCTTGAAGCTATCGCCGCGCGCGAGGCAGGGATGGAAGTACTCGGCATTTCCCTCGTTACCAACCCGGCGGCAGGCATCTCAAAAACTCCCCTGTCACACGAGGAAGTAATCCAAGCCGGACAAGCCGCGGGCCCGCGCATCTCGGACCTGCTTGCCAACATTGTCCGCAACCTTTAATAGCGCCCGACCGGGCGCCCCAGCGCATGCGCTGTTACCGGAAGGAAACCCATGGCGACATTCAATGAACGCCTAATCCAACAGTGGATCGACGACGATCCGGACGAGAAATCGAGAGCCGAAATAGAGGCCCTCCTCGCCATCTACAAGGCCGGCGGGGAAGGAAGCGGCGAAGCTGAAGCTGAGCTGACCGACCGCTTCGACGGCACCCTCGAATTCGGCACGGCTGGCCTGCGCGGCAAACTTGGGGCCGGCCCCAACCGCATGAACCGCGCAGTGGTTATCCGCGCGGCCGCCGGCCTCGTCGCCTTCCTCAAAGAAAAAGTTGGAGACGACTTCACCCTGGTTGTGGGCTACGACGCCCGCTACCAATCCGACCAGTTCGCAAAAGACACGGCCGGCATCGCCACTGCGGCCGGCGGGAAGGTCTACCTGTTCGACCAGCACCTGCCCACACCCGTCACTGCTTTTGCACTCCGCCACCTAAACGCGGACGCGGCCGTCATGGTCACGGCATCACACAACCCGCCCCAAGACAACGGCTACAAGGTCTACCTGGGCGGACGCGCCGTCAATGATTCAGGCCAAGGCGCGCAGATCGTACCTCCGTTCGACGCGCAAATTTTTGACCAGATCAAGGCCGTAAAGTCGATCAAGGCCGTGCCGATTGCCGAGGACGGCCACGAAACCCTGGGCAAGGACATCCTGAACGAGTACCTGACTCGGGCCGCATCGCTAGTTCCCGCAGGGGCAAAAGACCTGCGCATCGTCCTGACCTCCATGCACGGCGTGGGTGGCGACACTTGCCTCGAAGCACTTCACCGCGCCGGTTTCGAGGACGTGCACATCGTCAAAGAACAGCACGATCCAGATCCGGACTTCCCCACCGTTGCGTTCCCGAACCCGGAGGAACCCGGCGCTCTGGATCTGTCCTACGAACTCGCACGCAAGGTTGATGCGGACCTCATCCTCGCCAACGATCCGGATGCAGACCGCATGTCGGCCGCCATCAAGGATCCGCGTGCCGAAGGCGGCTGGCGTCAGCTGGCCGGCGATGAGGTAGGCACGCTCCTGGGCGAAAAAGCAGTTCGCGAGCACGCCGGAACCGACGCGGTGGTGGCCAACTCCATCGTGTCTTCCCGCCTGCTGTCCCAGATTGCCGCGCACTACAACGTGGCCTACAAGGCGACACTGACCGGCTTCAAGTGGATCTCGCGCGTGCCCGGCGTTGTATTTGGCTACGAGGAGGCCCTGGGTTACTGCGTTGACCCCGGCTTTGTGCGCGACAAAGACGGTATCACCGCATGCCTAGAGCTCGCCCAGATGGCAGCTGAGCGCAAGGCCGCAGGCTCGTCGCTACTGCAGGCGCTGAACGACCTCGCACGCCGCCACGGCCTTTACGCAACCGCTCCCCTGTCCATCCGCGTATCGGACCTCTCCCTCATTCCGAAGGGCATGGAGAACCTGCGCGGAGGCAGCCTCAAGGAGCTTGCCGGCTCCCCGTTGGCGTCCGTGACCGACCTGTCAGAAGGATCCCCGGAGCTTCCACCTACAAACGGCCTCGTGTTCCTATCCGAGCGCGGCGACCGCGTTGTGGCCCGCCCGTCCGGCACGGAACCAAAGCTCAAGTGCTACCTCGAAACCATTGTTGCGGTTCCCGAGGGCGCCAGCATGGATGATATTCGAGACGAGGCCGATCGACGCCTCGAACTCATGAAGAAAGACATGCGCGACGCGCTCGGCATTTAGCAGCTAAACGCCAGTAGATGCGCACAAGATTGGGCCGGGCATTACACATGCCCGGCCCAAAATTCTTGTTAGCTCAGATTAGTCATCCATGCCCGCGAGGATAACCTTCGACGAAGACAAGCCAAGGCGGGAAGCACCGGCCGCGACCATCTCCAGCGCGGTCTTGGTATCGCGGATACCACCCGAAGCCTTAACACCCAGGCGATCGCCCACGGTATCGCGCATCAGCTTCACTGCGTGGACCGAGGCGCCACCGGCCGGGTGAAAGCCCGTGGAGGTCTTCACGTAGTCAGCGCCCGCAGCCTCGGACGCCTTGCAGCAAGCCACGATCTCCTCATCCGTCAGCGCGGCAGACTCGATGATCACCTTCAACAGCGCACCCTCGCTGGCTTCGCGAACAGCGCGAATGTCGGCCTCTACCTCGTCAAACTTGCCTTCCTTAACAAGCTTCAAGTTCACAACCATGTCGATCTCCTGCGCGCCCAGCTCAACCGACTGGCGAGCCTCCGCGGCCTTGACCTCAGGCATGTGCGCGCCCGATGGGAAACCACAAACCACAGCGACCTTCAGGCCCTCAGGAACCTCAATCGGCAACTGGTTTGGCGAGACGCAAACCGAGAAAGTACCCAGCTGCGCACCTTCCTCGATCAATGCCTCGACGTCCTTCGCTGTCGACTCGGGCTTCAACAGGGTGTGATCGATCATTTTTGCAAGTTCTGCACGCTTCATTTTCTTTTACATTCCTTCCGGTATCACAGCAACGAGTACGCGCTGCCAATTACCAAACGCGCGCTCGCGTGTGCGAGAGCGGGAGCGAGCAACAAAATCGCTCCACTCCATCGTCCAATATTTGCCCTCAGCGGGCTCAAAAATCTCTATCTGATCGCCCCTCATAGAGGCGGTAATCACGTGGCGGGGAATCACATCTGCAAAGCACCACGGTTCTTTTACCTTCAGTGTTCCCCCGCCCGTGAAGAATGCGACGTCCTCGTCCCGTTTAAGGGCCGACAACGCCAGATCCTCAATGCCTGGTATCCATGCGTATCGCCGATACTTTAGGCCTGTAGCACGGCTCAGCAGGCTCGTCATCGCCCACGGAGACGTGCCCAAACTTCTTGGCCAGGGCATTCCCATGCGCGAGGCGATGCGGTGAACGCGTTCCTGTTGCAAAGCTGCCTCGGCCGCGTTCATGTCCGCATACTTCTTGACGGAAGGCACGTGTTTTGAAGCCACCTGGAGGGCGGCCGCAATGCCACACGTCGTATCCGTAGCCTGCCTATGCATCGGTTAGCTAATCCGATCAAGCACCACGGAGGCGCGCTCAGCCGGCTTCTCATCACCGATGTCGTAGCCGCCTTCCAGCGTCTGCAGTGCGCGCTCGAAACGCTGTGGCGTTGCCGTGTGCAGCGTCATGAGGGGTTGACCCTTAACCACCCTGTCGCCCGGCTTTGCGTGAAGCTCGATACCTGCAACGGCCTGAACCTCCTCGCCGGCGCGAGCGCGACCCGCGCCAAGACGCCAAGACGCCACGCCCACTGAAAGCGCATCGAGGCGGGTTAGGTACCCATCCCGCTCGGCAACAACATCGTGCGTGTCCTTTGCAACCGGGAGCGGAGCATCCGGATCGCCACCCTGAGCGGTGATCATTTCCCTCCAGCGGTCCATTGCACGCCCATCCTTCAAAGCGGCCTCAATATCCGCATCAGGCTTTCCAGCAGCGGTGAGCATTTCGCGAGCAAGCTCAACGGTCAGCTCAACAACATCCGCCGGGCCACCGCCCGCAAGAACCTCAACGGACTCACGCACTTCCAGGGCATTACCAACCGTAAGACCAAGCGGAGTGGACATGTCCGTGAGGAGTGCGGAGGTCTTGACGCCATGATCGGTACCAAGATCAACCATTGTGCGGGCAAGCTCGCGTGCCTTGTCAAGATCCTTCATGAACGCACCCGAACCGACCTTCACGTCCAAAACGAGTGAGTCGGTGCCCTCCGCAATCTTCTTCGACATGATCGAACTGGAAATAAGCGGAATGCAATCCACGGTAGAAGTGATGTCGCGAAGCGCGTACAGCTTCTTATCCGCGGGGGCAAGGCCTGAACCAGCTGCACAAATCACGCAACCGGGGCCGGCTAGCATGTCAATGACTTCCTGGTTGGATAGGTTTGCCCTCCAACCGGGAATCGACTCGAGCTTATCGAGAGTGCCACCGGTGTGCCCGAGGCCGCGGCCAGAAAGCTGCGGGACAGCCACGTCAAATGCAGCTACCAACGGAGCGAGCGGAAGAGTGATCTTGTCACCAACACCGCCCGTAGAGTGCTTATCAGCGGTGCGGCGCGGAAGCGAGCTGAAGTCCATGCGCTCACCGGAGTTGATCATTGCGAGAGTCCAGCGTCCAATCTCGGCGCGCGTCATTCCGTTTAGGAAGATCGCCATCGCCATGGCAGCCATCTGTTCTTCACCCACGTCACCGCGAGTGTACGCATCGATGATCCAATCAATTTCTTCGGGGGTTAGTTCCCCACCGTCACGCTTGTGACGGATAACGTCTACAGCGTCAAAAGTTTTCTTCATGCTATGACCTTTCAACTTCGTCGAGGTCGTCTGGGCCGAATGCGTCCGGGAGGACTTCGGCCATCGTCTGGATACCCCGAGGCATCTTCATAAGAAGCTGCTTGCCTCCGTGCTCGTACAGGATTTGCCGGCATCTGCCACACGGCACGATGTGGTCGCCATCCTGGTTGACGCACGTGAACGCGACGAGGCGGCCTCCACCTCCGTTAATTAGGTCGGAAATCAGGCCGCATTCAGCGCAAAGCGTTACGCCAAGGCCCGCGTTCTCCACGTTGCAACCAGTGATGATCCGCCCGTCATCAACAAGCGCGGCAGCACCAACCCGATAGTTCGAGTAGGGAGCGTAAGCTCTGCTGTTTGCAGCTACGGCCGCCTCGTACAGTTTGGTCCAGACTTCTTCATTAATTTCAGTCATGGTGTTCCTTAGGGGTCTCTGTTAGCCCCCAAAAAACTTGGGGGCTAACGGTTAGTTGATTCCGGTTTACGGGTACGGTTTCCCCTCAGCGGCAGGCGCCCGGACTACTCCGACGAAGCCAGCAACCGCGAGGATCGTAATCACGTACGGGATCATGAGCAAGAACTCGGATGGAACGTTTGATCCAACTGCCTGCATGATGGCACCCAGGTTAGTGGCAAAACCGAACAGGAGGGCTGCACCGAATGCGCCCTTCGGATTCCAACGGCCAAGGATCATCGCCGCGAGGGCAATAAAGCCGTTGCCAGCAGCCATGTCCTTAGAGAACGCGAGGCCCTGACCGATCGTGAAGAATGCGCCACCCAGGCCGGCAAGAGCACCGCCCAGTAGCACGTTCATCCAGCGCGTGCGGTTAACCTTAATACCCACGGTGTCAGCGGCACGCGGGTGTTCACCACAAGCCCTCATGCGCAGTCCCCAACGGGAGTTGAAGACCATGAACTGCAGGATGATTACCGTGAGGAACATCAGGTAAACGAGGATCGACTGGTTGAACAGGATCGGGCCGATTACCGGGATGTCCGCAAGTACGGGGATCTTCAAGTTCGGCAGTCGGTTCACCGAGTTCAAAGTCTCCGCGTTGTACTTCAGTACCGTGGAGTAAAGGAACGAGGTTAGACCAACCACGAGCATGTTCAGCACAACACCCACAATGATGTGATCGGTGCGGAAGTTGATGGTGAACAGTGCGAGCAGCACGGCAACTAGAGCACCCGCGATTGGCGCACCAATGAGGCCGAAGTACGGATTGCCCGCAACGGAAGCCACAACCGCGCCAAGGAAAGCACCGAATAGGAGCTGACCTTCAATCGCGATGTTAATAACGCCGGAACGTTCGTTGACTACACCTGATAGCGCACCGAATACGAGCGGCGTAGCAAACGCTAGAGCGCCGGTCAGCAACGACACGGCCGGCAGATGTGCGTCCTTGCCCGCAATCGTGGAGAGCAAGAATGCGATCACGAAAGGTACGGCAACAGCCACAAGTAGCCAGCCGTTTACGTGCTTGCGTTCCTTAGCCAAGTACCAGATGTATCCAGTTACGGGTACTGCGATTAATGCCATGATCCACGAGGTCAAACCGGCTGGCAAAGTGGTATCCGGAATGGTGAACCATGAGGTTGCGCCAGACCACGAGACCGTTGAGTCTCCCCTGGTGGTGAACGCGATGATTACCGTGAGGACTGCCATTGCGGTTGCGGCGATCGGATCGCGCAACTGCATCTTCAGGCGAATGTCATCGCCTGCCTTCTTATGCTGAACTACGTTTTCAGTGCTCACTTTGCGGCCTCCTTCTTAGCTCCAACCGAGGCGCGCGCAGCCACCTTTCGCTTATTGCGGTAGTACTGAACTGCTTCAGATGCCGCAATCAACAAAACGATGATCGCCTGCGTGACCTGAACAATGTCCACAGGAATTCCAGCGGCTGCCTGCATGGTGGAACCGCCTGCAGCGAGCGCGCCAAACAGGATGCCGGCGAGGACGGTGCCGAGCGGTGTCGATTTACCAAGTAGCGCAACCGTGATTGCGTCGAAGCCGTATGAACCGGCCGTAGCGCTGGTAAGGAACTTCTCAGTGCCCAGTACGGGAGCCGTACCGGCAAGACCGGCGAGGCCACCCGAAATCACAAGCGTCAAGAAGATAACGCGCGGAACGGAAATGCCGGCGGTTCGCGCTGCGTTTGGATTTGCACCAGCGGCGCGAAGCTCGAAACCAAACGTGGAGCGCTCCAGGAGCCACCATACGAATACGGCAGCCAGAATCGCGATAATAAATGAAAGGTCAAGACGGTAGCTTGAGCCGAGCAGGCTCGGGTACGTGGCCGTGTCGGCAACGTACATTGACTTACCTGCCGAGCCGTCCCCCTTCATGAACTCCTGGCTCAGAGTCCACGAGAGGAACAGCAGAGCAATGGAGTTCAACATGATGGTCACGATAACTTCGTTTGCGCCAACCTTTGCTTTCAAGAAGCCCGGGATTGCGCCCCACAGAGCACCACCCAAAACAGCGCACACTACCGCAACAATGAGGTGCAGAACAATCGGAAGGTGCAGGTGCATGCCCACAACCGTGCCCACAAAAGCACCCATGATCAGCTGGCCCTGCACACCGATGTTGAACAGGCCCGCGCGGAACGAAACCGCGATTGCAAGACCGGCAATGATCAGTGGGACCGAACGGGTTAGCGTCTCAAGAAGAGGTTTAATGCCAACCGCGAAGGAATCTGCCTGATAGTTGTATATAGAACCTCTAAACAGCGACGAGAAGAAGCTCTGGAACGTAGATCCAGCCGCTTGGAAGAAGTCCGACGGCTGCGCAAAAAGATAACCGGCAGCGGTTTGGACGTCCTCGTTGAAGATCACAACGATCAACGCGCCGAGCACCAGTGCAACTGCAATAGCACCTAGAATCACGGCCGTATTGATAGAGAACAGGCGCTGCGTCAGTCGGCTACCGAAAGGAACCTTGTCAGATTCTGCTTTCTTTCCTGCCGGCTTTTCAACTTCGCGCTCTTGCTCGGAGATCTCGCCGGGGCGTTTTTGCTCAGTCGGCTGCGGATTTGTTTCCTGACTCATTCGCCAGCCTCCTCAATCTTCGTTGTATGAGCCTGCGCCTGCGCCTCTTCAAGAGGCACACCAGCCATCATGAGGCCAAGCACAGAACGCGGCGTATCCGCCGGAACAATGCCCACGATCTTGCCGCGGTACATAACCGCAATACGATCAGCAAGCGCATCCACCTCGTCCAGCTCGGTAGAAATCACCAGGACAGCGGTGTCATTGTCGCGCTCTTGCACGATGCGCTCGTACACAAACTCGATGGAACCAACATCGAGGCCGCGAGTTGGCTGTGACGCCACAAGGGCCTCTAGATCGCGCGAGAGTTCCCGCGCCAAGATAGCCTTCTGCGCGTTACCGCCAGAAAGCGTAGAAATCGGATCGTGGATGGACGTTACGCGCACGTCAAACATGTCGCGTAGCTTCTCCGCATGTTTTTCCACCACCGCGGGCAACATATTGATGCCCTTGGCAAAAGGTGCCCGATCGTAAACGTCTAGGATCATGTTCTCTGCGATAGAGAACGAGGCGATCATGCCGTTTGTTGACCGGTCTTCCGGGACGTATCCAAGGCCCTTCTTCTGCAAGCGTTCCTTGATGGTGAATGCGGCAAGATCTTCACCGCTGATCTTAATGGAGCCAGAGTTTGGCTCAATATCACCGAGGATCGCTTTGGCAAGCTCAGTTTGGCCGTTGCCCTGCACGCCCGCTACACAGACGATTTCGCCCTTGTGAACGTCCAGGCTTACCCGGTCGAGCAGGATGTTCCCCTCTTCGCTTACAACCGACAGATCCGAAACGGATAGTCCCACTTCGCCCAGCTTTGCCTCGTTCTTATCAACGTCAAGCTTCACGGGGCGGCCAACCATCTGGGAGGCCAATTCGGTTTCCGTGGACTGCGGGGATGCCTCACCAACAACCTTGCCGCGCCTAATCACCGTGATTCGGTCTGCAACCGCTCGCACCTCACGTAGCTTGTGGGTAATGAACACGATTGAAGTGCCCAATTCCTTGAGCTGAACCATGATGTCCATGAGCTCATCGGTTTCTTGCGGCGTGAGCACTGCGGTGGGCTCATCCAAAATCAGAACCTTGGCCTCGCGCGACAGCGCCTTAATGATCTCCACGCGCTGCTGCGCGCCAACTGAGAGATCTTCAATGCGCGCATCCGGGTCGATATCAAAACCGAAACGAGCCGAGAGCTCGTTAACCAGTTTGCGTGCCTTCGTCTTATTTATAATGCCAAGCGCTCCAGTGGGCTCGTAACCGAGGGCTACGGATTCCGCCACTGTAAAAACAGGGACCAGCATAAAGTGCTGGTGCACCATACCAATGCCAGCTGCGACCGCATCTCCGGGGCCGCTGAAATGAACCGGCTTATTATCAATCAGGATCTCACCGCCATCTGGCTGGTAGAGACCGTAAAGGACATTCATCAAAGTTGACTTGCCCGCACCATTTTCACCAAGAAGAGCGTGAATCTCCCCAGGCTCGACGGTGATGTTTATGTTGTCGTTAGCGACGAGCGGACCGAAAACCTTGGTGATGCCTCGAAGTTCGAGTTTCACAATGTTTTCCTTCGTTTCAAAGCGCCCATAAAGCCAGGTAAGGCCCGGATGCCGAGAAGGGCGCCCGGGCCTTACCTACTTGTATTGGTCAGCTCTGTAAATTACGGCTGGTTCTTGGTCTCAACCTTGATCTTGCCAGAAATGATGTCCTGCTTAATCTGCTCAATCTCATCCTTGAGCTCTGCAGGAACCTTCGAATCGAAGTCGTGGAACGGTGAGATCGAAACGCCGCCGTTCTCGAGATCGCCAACGTACTGCTCCGAAGTCCAGTTGCCATCAGCAACAGACTTGATCGTGTCAAACACAGCCTGGCCGATCTCCTTCATCACCGAGGTGAGGATGTACTGGCCCTGTTCCGGCTGGGTGAGGTAACCGTCAGCGTCAACCCAGATAACGGAAACGCCGTCAGATTCGGAAGCAGCGGTGAGCGCACCAGCGCCAACCGGACCAGCTACTGGCATGATAATGTCAGCGCCCTGGTTAATCAGCTGCTGAGCGGTGTTCTTGCCCTTAGCGACATCAGAGAAGTCACCGGTGTAGGAGCCTTCCTGGCTCTCCATGTCCCAGCCAAGAAGCTTCACATCGGTCGAGTGGACCTCGTTGTACTTCATCATGCCGCCTTCGAAGCCATCAGCGAAGATAGCCGTCGAAGGAATCTTCATGCCAAGGAAGGTACCGATCTTACCGGTCTGGGTCATACCCGATGCGAGGTAGCCAGCGAGATAGCCGGCCTCAGCCGTGTTGAACACAAGTGCGCGAGCGTTCTCCGGCTGGTTCTCGAAGGTCGAGTCAACTAGAGCGAACTTAACGTCCGGGTGCTCAACAGCCTTAGCCTCAAGCTGAGCGGCCATCTTGAAGCCAACACCAATGATGAGGTCACAGCCCTCATCGATCATCGTGGAGATGTTCGGATCAAAGTCAGCATCCGAGTTAGACTCAGCGGTCTTCACCTCAACGCCGAGTTCCTTCTCAGCGCGCTTCAAACCTTCATAGCCCGACTGGTTAAACGACTTGTCGTCAAAGCCGCCCTCGTCAGAAACCATGCAAGCCTTGACGTTGCTTGCACCCTGCGCGCCGCCGGTCTCGCCGCTTGCGTCTTCGTTACCGCCCTGATCCGGGGCCGAACCGCAAGCTGCCAGCATCAATGCTGCTGCAGCAGCAACCGCAGATACCTTAATCGTTTTCTTCACAGTTCCTCCTGTGGAAATTTCTAAAAGTATGACGAGTCTCCCCCCAAAGAAATAGCCGGGGTCCGCTCGCGTGCACGTAACAGTATAACCGATCCAGCCGGCACCCAAAACTTTCTCACAAGATCGTAAGCTAACAGTTACATTTGCCGGTTTTCCTGCACCCAACACACGCTTTTGCGGCCAAAACAGAACAAAAAAGCGGATTGGGAGACCCCGTCTCCCAA